>CAZZBU010000122.1:0-8436 GCA_964652315.1 uncultured Bacteroidales bacterium | reverse complement strand
TAATACCCAATCTCCACCGGGCTGTAATCCACCGGTGTATCATAGGTATTGCGCTCGTATGCATCACAATCAACTTCCACTCCTAAATATTCCGGCACCTCAAAGGTATCTTTCTGGGTAATGTTCAGGATTGAATCGGCATATACCTTCGACATGTAATGCCCCCATATAGGCAGGGCCATGTTTGAACCGGAACCCAGGCTCAGTTCATCAAAATGCACGGAACGGTCTTCGGCCCCTACCCAAATACCGGTTACCAGGTTTGGTACTATGCCCATAAACCATCCATCGGAGTGGTTCTGCGTAGTACCGGTTTTACTGGCTATTTCAGCTTCAAACTGAAAATACGTACGCAAACGGATGGCTGTGCCGCTATTTGTAGCTTCTTTCATGGCATTCAGCATTAAATATGCTGTTTGATCATTAATAGCCTCTTCCAGTCTGGGCATAAAGGTTGACAACAAGTTGCCGTTCTTATCTTCAATGCGTGTCACAAAAATGGGCTGTATATTAACGCCCTTATTGGCAAACGTACCAAAGGCACTTACCATTTCGTATACCCGCATATCGGACACACCATATATCATGGATGGTACCGGGTCAATCGGACTTTCAATACCCACTTTATGGGCAATATCCACAATCGACTGAGGGTTAAATTGTTTCAATAACCAGGCTGAAATAAGGTTTTCTGACTTTGCCAAACCCCATTTAAGCGTTTGCTGTGTGCCAATATATTTTGTACCGGTTGTCCGCGGCTGCCAGGTTGTATCATTCACCGGATCTTCAAAAATCTGCGGCACTACCGGCACTTTTTTACAGGGTGAATATCCCTCCTGCCAGGCAAGCACATAAAGGAAGGGTTTAAAAAGCGAACCAGGTTGCCTTTTTCCCTCCATCACATGATCGTATTTAAAATGCTTCAGCGAATTTCCCCCAACGTACGCCTTCACGTATCCGGTACGCGGATCAACCGACATAAGCCCTGTGCGTAAAATATGTTTATAGTATTTTATGGAATCGAGCGGCGTCATCACAGTATCAATGTCTCCACCCCAGGAAAAAATCTCCATCTCAACAGGCTTTTCAAAATTAGCCTTAATGGAATCATCTGGCATACCGCCTCTTCGTAAAGCCTTGTAACGATCCGAACGTCTGATTGCGGAATTCATAATCTGTTGCCGTTCCTTTTTGGTAAGACCCCTGGCAAAAGGGGCATAGGGTTTACCTTCTTTTTCTCTGAAAAAAGTCGGCTGAAGATCACCACCCAGATGTTCTTTTACAGCTTCCTCAGCATATTGCTGCATGGTATAATTTATGGTGGTATAAATCCGCAACCCGTCACTATATAAACTATATGGTGTGCCATCAGGTTTCAGGTTTTTATTCA
Organism: uncultured Bacteroidales bacterium; assembly: GCA_964652315.1. Taxonomy (GTDB): domain Bacteria; phylum Bacteroidota; class Bacteroidia; order Bacteroidales; family JAAAOM01; genus CAZZBU01. The sequence continues at coordinate 7,046 of CAZZBU010000122.1, read as the reverse complement.
CCCAGCCATACAGAGGATTCTGCATCCATGCAGCCGAATCTTCCTGGTAAGACCTGTAATTACCATAGTCAGCACGCTCGGGCTTCCTTGCTGTCATAGTGGAACGAAGGTATTCGCGAAAATACGTGCCGTATCCTTCGCTGTGATCCACCCTTTGGTAATCAATTTCAAGGGGCAATGCTTTCACCGAATCATACACTTCCTGGGTAATATAATTATATTTTTCCATTTGCCGGAGCACAATATTTCTCCGGTAAACGGTGGTATCAGGCCGGCGCAAGGGATTGAATATCGAGGGGTTTTGAACCATTCCGGCTATGGTGGCAGCCTCCTGAATATTTAAAGAATCGGGGACTGTATTAAAATAAACCCTTGCTGCTGATTTAATGCCTACGGCCAGGTTTAGAAAATCAATCTGATTCAGGTACATGGATAAAATTTCTTCCTTGGTATAGCTTTTTTCCAATCTAACGGCTATCACCCACTCATTAAGTTTTTGCCAAACGCGTTTAAAAAAGTTTGTCGATCGTTGATGATAGAGCAACTTTGCGAGCTGTTGTGTAATGGTACTGGCACCACCGCGTTTACCCAAATAAAAAAAAGCCCGTGCCACACCTCTTGGGTCAATTCCGGAATGTTGATAAAACCGGATATCTTCAATGGATATTAACGCATTCACCAGATAAGGTGAAAGCTCCGAAAAGGGCACATTGGTACGATTGTTCCGAGGAAGAAAAAATTTCCCGAGCAATTCATGATCTTCTGTAATAATTTGTGTAGCCAGATCAATGTTCGGATTTTCCAATTCTTCAAATTTTGGCATATAACCCAACTTTCCCGCAGAAATAAGGTAAAAAAGCAGGGCAATGACCACGATGGGTGTTATAAATGCTACCCAGAAAATGCGCAAATATTTCTTTTTCTTATGTTCAAAATTATTCATATATCCTTCTTCAGCTTTGCCGTAAAAGTAATAATTATTTACTTTACAACTTTAATAACATTCCAATTGTTACCTTTAGTATAAGTCAAACAGGAAAAAAACAGATATAGATGGGAGAAAATTTAGTTATTGTTGAGTCTCCGGCAAAAGCAAAAACGATTGAAAAATTTTTAGGCAAGGATTATCAGGTTGTTTCCAGTTTTGGACATATCCGTGATTTGTCGAAAAAAAAACTGGGTATTGATATAGAAAATAATTATACTCCAGAATACATTATTTCTGAAGACAAAAAGAAGGTAGTCTCAGAACTTAAAAAACAGGTTAAAAAAGCAACGGCCGTATGGCTGGCCTCTGATGAAGACCGCGAGGGAGAAGCCATTGCCTGGCACCTTGCCGAGGTTTTGAAACTTAAACCCGAAAATACGCAAAGGATTGTTTTTCATGAGATAACAAAAGATGCCATTCAAAAGGCCATTCAAAGCCCGCGTAAAATCGATCACAACCTGGTGATGGCGCAACAGGCCCGGCGCATCCTTGACAGGCTGGTAGGTTTTGAACTCTCCCCGGTGCTATGGAGAAAAGTAAAGCCCAACCTTTCTGCCGGTCGGGTCCAATCCGTGGCCGTCCGCTTGCTGGTAGAACGCGAACGCGAAATCATGAATTTTAAACCAACTTCTTCATACCGGGTAGTGGGAGTTTTTGAGTTTGAAAGCGAAGATGGTAAAAAAGAACAGATCAAAGCGGTTTTACAATCCAAACCCAAGACAAAAAAAGAAGCAGAAGAATTTCTAGCCCTATGCAAAAAAGCACAATTTACCATTGAGGATGTTGTGAAAAAGCCTTCGAAAAGAACCCCTGCAGCTCCTTTCACTACCTCAACATTGCAACAGGAAGCCAGCAGAAAGCTGGGATTCTCAGTAAATCAAACCATGACAGTGGCACAACGGTTGTATGAATCAGGTAAGATTACATACATGCGAACGGATTCTGTTAACCTGTCGCAAACAGCGCTTGATGGGGCAAAAAAAACCATTACACAAGATTTTGGAGCGGACTATTTAAAAATCAGGAGCTACAAAACAAAAACAAAAGGCGCCCAGGAAGCCCACGAAGCCATCCGCCCCACAAACATTGAAAAAGCCACGGTATCAGGAAATGCCAGCGAACAAAAGCTCTATGAGCTCATCTGGAAACGCACCATCGCCTCACAGATGAGCGATGCTGAGATTGAGAAAACAACCATAAAAATAGGGTTATCCAATGACAACAAAAAATTTACTGCCACTGGTGAAGTCATTAAATTTGATGGTTTCCTGAAGGTTTATTTCGAGTCAACAGATGAGGAACCCGAAGAAAAACCGGAAGGCCTGTTGCCCAATGTAAAGGAAAAACAACCGGTTAGTTACAAATCAATTACTGCCACTGAAAAGTACGCTTATCATCCGCCAAGGTACACCGAGGCCAGCCTGGTGAAAAAACTTGAAGAGCTCGGCATTGGCCGGCCTTCTACTTACGCACCCACTATTTCAACCATACAACAGCGGGGCTATGTGGTAAAAGAAGATCGCGAAGGACATGAACGAAAATACAACCAACTGGTACTTGAAGGCGATAAACTTAAGGCTGAAGTAAAAGTTGAAATAGCCAATTCAGAAAAATCCAAGCTCTTTCCGCGCGACATAGGTATGGTGGTAAATGATTTTCTGATGGAACATTTTGACCAAATTCTGGATTACAACTTCACAGCTACGGTAGAAAAAGAATTCGACGACATTGCGGAAGGTAAAATCGACTGGACCAAGATGCTGGATAAATTTTATTCCTCATTTCACCCACAAGTTGAAGAAACCCTGGAAACATCCCAACGAAGCAAGGGTGAACGCCTGCTTGGAAATGACCCTGAAACCGGGAAGCCTGTTTATGTAAAAATAGGCCGGTATGGGCCTGTAGCCCAGATAGGAGAGGCAAACCCTGAGGATGAAAATGCTGAAAAACCTAAGTTTGCAAGCCTGCAGAAAAACCAACTGATTGAAACCATTACGCTGGAAGAAGCCCTGGAGCTCTTCAAACTACCTCGTAATCTGGGGAAATATGAAGACAAGGATGTTATCATCGGTATTGGCCGCTTCGGGCCTTATGTGCGTCACAACAATGCCTTCACATCATTAAAAAAGGGTGTGGACGATCCCTATAAAATCACCCTGGAAAGAGCCATTGAGTTGATTGAAGAAAAACGGGAAAAGGACCGGAACAAGATTATCAAGCAATTTGATGAAGAACCAGACCTTCAGGTACTGAACGGACGCTGGGGACCCTATATTTCATATAAAAAGAAAAATTACAAAATCCCTAAAAAGATGGATTCTTCTAAATTGACTCTGGAAGATTGTAAAAAAATAATTGAAGAAGGCGACAATAAAAAGAAAAAATAGTAATCAATTTCAGATGAACATAAACGACTTTTTTGATCCGGTAGGGCTGGAAAAACCGGATGATTATTTCAAACCTGATGAAAACTGCTTCAGCCATACCATTGCGGTTCATACCAGCAATAATCCTGTAGGCGATTTATCTGAATTTGATGTTGCTTTGATGGGCGTACCTGAAGACAGAAATTCCTTTAACAAAGGTGCAGCAAAAGCTCCTGATAAAATCCGGCAAAAGCTATATCAGCTAACCGGGTTCAAAAAAGGGAAAAAAATCATTGACCTGGGCAACCTCAAAAAAGGGGCCACGCCCAACGACACCTATTATGGTATCGCTGAGGTTGTTGCTTTTTTACAAGACGCAGGATTGATAGTTATAATCATGGGGGGCACACAGGACAACACCCTGGGTACCATTATGCCTTTTCAAAAACAGGATAATTACCCATATCTGCTATCCTTTGATTCCCGCCTGGATTATAAAACAAACGAGGAAATGACCAATTCCTCGAACTTTTTGCATCGCATTATTGGTAATGCCGGCTCCCTGAAACTCTTAAAATACCTGAACCTGGGTCATCAGATATATTTAAATAATCCTGATATTATTGAGTTTTTTCACAAACAGTATTTCGATTCTTTACGGCTTGGGCTGGTCCGCATGGACCTACCGGAGACTGAGCCTTTAATACGCGATGCAACCATAATAAGCCTTGATATTTCATCAGTAAAACAAGGCGATGCCCCGGGTTATTTTAATCCCAGCCCAAATGGGTTTTTAAGCGACGAAATATGCCAGCTCGCACGGTACACGGGAATTAGTGATAGTGTTAAAATATTCGGGCTTTATGAGGTAAATCCTGATTTTGACGTAAACAACCAAACCGTTCATCTGGCAGCACAAATCATCTGGTATTTTATAGAAGGAGTGAACAACCGGTTTGATGAATCGCCCACTGAGGATAAGGGAGGTTTTAAGAAATTCATCGTTGGCATCAATAAAATGGATAATAAAATAGTTTTTTATAAAAGCTTAAAAAGCAACCGTTGGTGGATGGAAGTCCCTTCATCAAATAATCCCGGCGACTCGATGACCGTTATCGCATGCTCACAAAAAGATTATGAACTGGCATGCAACAATGACCTTCCGGACAGGTGGCTCAGAGAAATGCACCGGTTATCATAAAGAGCGGTTCATATAAAATATTGATATTCAGGTGATAAAACAGCTAATTCATCTATCCTCTCACCAAAATCGAAAAAAAAGCAAAAAAAAGTAACCTAAATACCTTTGATATGGTATAAAGGTAAGGAGAATACTTTTATTAACAATTTAGTGTTAATTAATTGGTGAGATTTAATTATTTTTTATTTACTTTACTTTTCAGTAAAATTTATGTTTGAAAAGCTTGTAAAGTGAGGCACCACAAGGTTATGAGAAGTTTTCTCCCAATTATAATTTTGATAGTAATCAGTTTAAAAACAGAAGCTCAACAAGAGCCTCAATTGACTTATTATATGTTTAACAATGCATTAGTAAACCCGGGAGCTTCCGGAAACAGCGGAAAAATATGTGCCACGGCACTTCAGCGAAATCAATGGATTGGGCTGGATGGTGCACCGGTTACTTTTGCAGGTAATGTCAATGCGCCTTTTAATCTGTTTGGTGCTTCTCATGGAGCAGGTTTATCCATCTCAAATGATGTATACGGTTTTAATACCGATTTGAGCGCAAGCCTGGCTTATGCATTCCAGATAGAAATGGGAGACGGAAACCTTGGGATTGGCATCAGCGGAGGTTTTATAAACAATGCTCTAAACGATGATCTTTCCTGGGAATATACTGATGGAAGCCGTTTTCATTCACCCACTGACCCTGCAATTCCTGAGGGAGGCGAAGAAAACGTAACAGTATTCAGTACCAATGCAGGGGTTTTTTATTCAACTGATGACTTATACCTGGGAATATCAACTACCCGGTTACTGGAACCTGAAGCAGAATATTTGGGCACAACAGAAAACACAACTTCCGACATCCCTGTTTACAGTTATGCCAGACACTATTTTATCACTGCAGGATACACCATTATGTTGCCCAATCCTTCATTCGAAATAAAACCTTCAGTATTAATTAAATCTGACGGCAGTTCGGCACAAATTGATATTAATACGATGGTTCAATACAATAAAAAAATATGGGGAGGCGTTTCTTTAAGAAACCCGGAGCTTGCAATTATGGGTGGACTGGAGTTAACAAATAATCTGAAACTTGGATTGGCGTATGGATTAAACTTCTCCAAATTAATTACGCATAATAGTGGAAGTGTTGAAATTATGTTGAATTATTGTTTTGAAATAGACAGGGAAAAAACCCCGCAAAAATACAGAAGCATCAGATATTTATAAAATTTTACTTAAATTTAAGTTAGCATAAGAAATAACAGATTGCAGATAAATAACGTTAGCCATGAAAAAGTTGATCTCATTCGTCATTATTTTAGTCTTTATCATCAGCGGCTGTGGAAGCTACAGTAGTGGTGAATTAACAGGAGTACAAGGAAGAAAAGCGTATTTTGAACCCGATCCGTTCGGTATGGTATTCATACCTCAGGGTAGTTTCACAATGGGGCCAAGCGATCAGGATGTTGCCTGGGCCCAAACATCAATGTCCAAAACCGTATCAATTGATGCGTTTTGGATGGATGAAACGGAAATTACCAACAATGAATACCGCCAGTTTGTTTACTGGGTTCGTGATTCAATTATGCGCAGGATGTTAGGTGAACAGCTGGATGATTACATCATTGCTGAAGACGAACTGGGCAATCCAATTGATCCCCCGCTAATTAACTGGGATGTAAGAATTGATCAACGCGATGAAGAAATCAAGGAAATTCTTAATGACCTTTATTATCCTGAGAACGAGCGTTTCTTTGGCAGAAAAAGCATTGACACCCGAAAATTAAACTACGAGTACTTCTGGGTAGATTTTCAACAGGCAGCCAAGAAATCAAACAGGTATAATTTTGAAACACAACAATACGAAGGATACATCGTTAATAATAATGGTGAGCGTGTTGAGATTACCGACCGTTCTTCGTTCATTATACGGAATGTTGTTAACGTATATCCTGATACATTGTGCTGGATATCGGACTTCACATATTCATACAACGAACCCATGGCTAATATGTACTTCTGGCACCCGGGATACGACAACTATCCGGTTGTAGGTGTTAACTGGGAGCAGGCCACAGCATTCAGCGTATGGCGGACTCAATTGCTCAACAATTCACTACAGCGCGAAGGCGAGCCCTGGGTACACGATTACCGTTTGCCGCTTGAGTCGGAATGGGAATATGCAGCCCGCGGTGGTTTGGATCATGCCATGTATCCATGGGGCGGTATGTATACCAGGAATAAAGAAGGTTGTTTCCTTGCAAACTTTAAGCCCATGCGTGGTAACTATACCGATGATGGTTCATTAGCAACCTCATCAGTAGGTACTTATGAGCCAAACGAATGGGGATTGTATGATATGGCAGGAAACGTAGCCGAATGGGTCATCAATGCGTATGACGAATCGGCTTATCAATTCTCCCACGACATGAACCCTGACTATAAGTATAACGCTGCTCCGGACGATCCACCAGTATTGAAAAGAAAAGTGATTCGTG
>CAZZBU010000121.1:0-11551 GCA_964652315.1 uncultured Bacteroidales bacterium | reverse complement strand
TTTATTTACAGTCATGGTGGTGATATTTACCAGCATCCTCAGCGGGCTATTCTTAAAAGCTTTGGTGAAGATGTAGTGCGCGCTCATGTGTATCATGGGAACCATCATTTTCATGGCGGTATTGATTCGGAATACCTAAAAATTGTTGATCCATATCTGTTTATCACTCCGGCACAGCATGCAACATACAACCGCAAGGCATTTACCGATCAGGTGATGGGAGAGGTGGTTCCATATCTTCAGTCCAATAGCGACCGGTTTATTGAAAACCTGTTTGATTTTGAGGTTGGAAACATTGTCATTTATGCTAATGATCCTTCTGACTGGAAATATATGACCCGATAGTTTTTTGTTTTTCAGATGGTTATTGATTATTTATTTTGTTAAGTTTTTCAAGTAAAACGCCGGCTTTCACAGGTTTGGTAATAAAATCATTGCAACCGGCCTCCATTGAGTCTCGCTCGTCGGAAGCCATGGCATAAGCTGATTGTGCAATAATGGGTGTTTTAGGTCTGGTTTTACGGATTTCACGTACAACTTCCAACCCACTTATATCAGGTAGTCGGATATCCATAAGAATCACATCTGGCTCGATGTTTTCCATGAGTTCAAGGGCATGATGGCCTGTTTCTGCTTCAATGAGTTCAACCGGAGCATGTCGAAGGATTTCCCGATAATACAATCTGCTTATGGCATCATCTTCAACAAGCAACACCTGAAGTTTTTTATTTATCACGGTTTTGTTTGTCCGGGGCTCCTTGTCTGATTGATCATCGGCTACCGTACCCTCAAAGGGCAAGGTAAAAGTGAAGCTGGTCCCTTTACCAGGAACAGATTCCACCGTAATCTCTCCCTGCATCAATTCAATAATTTTTCTGACAATGGAAAGGCCTAACCCGGTCCCGCCATATTTGACCGCTATGCTTTCATCTGCCTGGGCAAACCGGTCAAATATTTTATATTGATTTTCTTTTTTAATGCCAATTCCGGTATCGGAAACAAAAAAAGTAATGCTATCATGGGTTAATTCCCGGATTCCAAAGGATATTTCACCCCTTGTTGTGAATTTTAAGGCATTGTCCAGGAGGTTTGTAAATACCTGCGTTATTCTGTTTTCATCGGTTTTAAAGTTTATCTGTTTTGGATGTTGTTTTATAGTGATTTTTATGTTCTCCTTGTTTTTTTCTTCCCGTTTTTTCCGGTATAGTGAGTGTAGATTTTTTAAGGTATTATTAATATGGACCGGTTTTTTTTCGATGACGTATTGTCCGGTATCCAGACGTGAAATATCCAGGATATCATTAATGATTTGCATAAGGCTTTCAGCACTCTGGTTGATGATGGAAGCAAATTTTTTTCTTTTATCCGGTGGTGGCAGGTCATCATCAGCAAGCATGTTGGTAAAACCCAGGATACCATTTAAGGGTGTGCGTATTTCGTGGCTCATGTTTGCCAGAAAGGCTGATTTTAACCGGTCGCTTTCTTCGGCTTTTTCCTTGGCTTTGAGGATCTCATTCATGAGTAATTTCTTGTCTGTTACGTCATGAATTATGGAATGGATGTACTGTTTGTCTTTAATAATGACTTCGCTGGAGAACACTTCTACATCTCTTATCTGATTGTTGGCAAGTCTGTGGCGGAACTCAAAATAATTGTTTCTTTTATTTTTTACTTTGATGATTTCCTGTTTAACTTCTTGGACTGACAGAATATTTATATCGGTGATTTTTTTCTTGACCAATTCTTCAATGGACCAGCCATAAAAATCAGCAGCAGCCCGGTTGGCTTTTACTATTTGCATATTTTCCGGATCAATCAAAAGATGTACGGCATTGTGGTGTTCAAACAAGCTGCGAAAGGTTTCCTCGCTTTGTTGCAAGGCTATCTGAACTTCTTTGCGTTTTGTTATATCACGGGATACTGTTTGTAATCCGGTAACAACATTATTCTCATCATGAATAGTTTTGGTAATGGTTTCAAACCATATATAGTGGCCGGCTTTGTGCTTAATCCGGTATTGCATAACGATGTCGGATATTCCTTTGAGGGCTTTATCGTGCGATTCACGTTTGATTCTTTCAATATCTTCAGGGTGAATATGTTTATAAGGAGATGAATGCAGCAATTCCAAAGGGGAATACCCAAGTAGCCTTTCAACAGAAGGACTGGCATAAGTATACGTGCCGTCGGGCTGGTGCAGGGCCACAAAATCAAGCATGTTATCGGCAATAAGTTTGTATCTGGATTCACTTTCTTTCAGCGCTTCCTGCATCATATATTCATTGGTCATGTCTCTGAATACCAGAACTACACCCATTAGTTCATTATTATTATCAGTAATTGGAGCTGCCGAGTCGGAAATCTGAAATTCCCTGCCGCTTTTCGAAATCAGTGCTGTGTGGTTTGCCAGCCCAACCGTTTTTTTATTATTTAATACCTCATAAACCGGATTGAAAGCTGGTTTTCGGGTTTTTGAATTGATTATATTAAAGATTTGATTCAGAGGTTTGAGAAAGGCTTCTGTTTCCTGATAACCTGTCAGTTTTTCAGCAATCTGGTTCATTTGGGTTATCCTGCCATTTTTATCTGTGGTAATTACGGCATCACCAATGCTATAAATAGTAGCCTTATATCGCGATTCCCCCTCTCTTACTGCCTGGAGGTTCTTGATTTGTTTTTCTTCACTCAGCATCAACAGGCCTGTCAGGGAAAAAGCTACCGGGAAGACCAGCAGCACAGGTAACCAGATTTTCCGGATTATCTCAATTCCATCGGGCCAGGGAATGAATAGCTGGCTACCAAGCATTATGATATGAACAACAATTCCAATACCCAACAAATGCAATAAAGTAAGATTTTCAGGTTGGTTTTTATATAGTTTTCTGAAAATTACACCGGTGGCAGCACAGAATAAAATGGTGGCCAGTCCGGCCCAAATACCTGCGCCCCCGAGGTAAAGTCGATAAATTCCTGCCACCACAGTTGTGACAATGGCCGGAATAAGTCCGCCAAATAACCCGGATAAAGCTACAATAATGGATCTTCCATCGTAAATCACACCGGGTTCATAAATGAAGGGAAGATTCATTCCTGCAATGGCAATCAGGCCAAACCAGAGCCCGGTTAAAAATTGATTCAAATGAATTTTGTTTTTTCTAAAGCGGATAAACAACCCGTAAACTACAGATAGTGAAATCAGCAAAGCGGCATTTTGAATCAATTCATTAATCATTCGGCCAGGTTATTTGTTTTGAATCCATTATTTCCCCCAAATTAGTAAATTCCAGGCATATTTTTCTGAGGGAGGTAATATTTTTTGGTATATTATGGGCTTCCACCCTGCCTGCCATTTGCTTTTAACTACGTAGTGTAAACCATGAAGTAAAATTTTGATCGTAGTTTATACGGGTTAACCCTCGCCTTTTATTATATTTAAATTCATATTTTCCATGAATCCAAAAGACATGTTATTGAGCAGAATAGGTTTATTTTTTATTGAAATTGACTAAATCTTTAGATTTCCTTCAGATTTTATCACTAAGTTAGGCCTCAAAATAAAACATCATTTATGATTGGGGTACTTGGTGTAAACCATCAAACAGCAGATATAAGGGTAAGGGAATTATTTTCGTTTTCGGAACATACCAGCACACAATTAATCGAAGCTTTGAAGGAATGTGCCGATCATTTCCAGGAGACATTTGTTTTATCAACATGTAACCGTACAGAAATATATTTCAGATTTCAGGGCATTTGTAAATCTGGAAGTATGGCCATAATCTTTCAGAGCATACAAAAAGTGCTTGATATTAATATTGAACACTATAAACAGCATTTTTATCTGAAACTTGAAGAGGACGCATACAGGCACCTTTTTACCGTAGCTTCAGGTCTTGATAGCCTGGCTATTGGCGAATATCAGATTGTGAACCAGTTAAAGGATGCTTTTGCCCTGGCAAAAAAACAAAAGGCAGTGGGTAAATATTTCACCCGGCTCTACAATAAGGCACTTGAAGTATCCAAGGTAGTACGTAACAAAACCGGCATTAGTCAGGGTGCCACTTCCATCAGTTATGTTGCTGTGGAAAATTGTATGCAAATGTTTGGAAATTTAAAAGATAAGAAAATTCTTTTATTGGGTTTGGGACAAACCGGCGAACTGGTGTTGAAGAAGTTTCTTAAGAAAAACGCCCAACATATTTTTATTGCTAACCGGACCCTCGGGCGGGCTATAAAAAAAGCTGAATATTACAACGGCTCATATTTACCTTTTGATGAAGCCATACAAGCAGTTGGCCAGTTTGACATAGTTGTGGCCTCCACCTCTGCCGGTAAAATTATCCTTTCTGAAGCGGATGTAAAACAAGCGCTTGAATTGACAAAAAGAAATACCCCCAGCGTGTTTATCGATCTTTCGGTTCCCAGAAACATTGATTGTAACATTGCACAGCTTCCCAATGTCACCTTAATGAACATTGACGATTTGGAAGCTACTTTAAATACCAACATGCAGGAACGCGCACAGATGGTACATGTTGCTGAAGAATACATTGAAAAGGGATTGGATGAATTTGTTCAATGGATATCCATGCAAAACATCTCACCCCTGGCCAACAGCATTAAGGAATGGCTTCATGATATAAACACGGAGGAACTTCGCGGCTTTATGAAAAACAAAACCGAAGCCGAAAGGGAATTAATTGAACTTTACGGAAAACATATTGCCGAGAAATACTCCAGGCTCTTCATAAAAAACCTGATTGACCTCACCCAAAACGGAAAAAAAACAGATTACATTAAAATCGCAAATAAGATATTTGAATAAACAATCCTGGTTTTGTCTTTTTGTTTAATTAGTATTTATTAGTGATAAATAGATTATATGAATGAAATATAACCATATCAAGATAGGTACCCGGGGAAGCAAACTTGCCCTTTTTCAGGCTAACCAGGTAAAAGAAACCCTCGAAAATGCATTTCCTGATATTCAGGTTAAAATCGTTGTTGTAAAAACCAAAGGGGATAAGATTCTTGATGTATCGCTTTCAAAAATTGGTGATAAAGGACTATTCACCAAAGAAATAGAAGATCAACTGCTGGACGACAGGGTTGATATTGCCGTGCATAGCCTGAAGGATCTTCCTACTGTGCTGCCCGATGGGCTTAAAATAGCAGGCGTACTGCCCAGGCATGAGGTAAGGGATGCGCTGGTTTCAAAAAACCATCAAAAGCTTAGTCAGTTGCTACCCGGAACCGTGGTTGCAACCGGCAGCCTGCGCAGAAAATCGCAATTGCTGAAGTATAATCCCTATTTAAAAATCATTGATATTCGCGGTAATGTTGAAACACGGCTCAGGAAACTGAAGGATGGTTATTGCGATGCCCTTATTATGGCTGGTGCCGGACTCATGAGGTTAGGCTACCACCAGTACATTACCGAACTGCTGGACCCTCTGGATATTCTTCCGGCAGTCAGCCAGGGTATAATCGCCATTGAGTCAAAAACCACACGTCCTGAGGTGGATGAAATCATCGATAAAATCAATCATCGTAAAACGTTTTTAATAGGGGAAGCAGAGCGTACATTTATGCGTGTCCTCGAAGGCGGATGTCAGGTGCCGGTTGCTATGCACACCCATATCCAAAAAAATGAACTAATATTCACCGGTTATGTTGGTTCACTTGATGGTACTCAATCGGTCCGGAAAACAATCTCAGGTAAGATTGACGAAGCCAAGGAATTGGCATTTGCACTGGCCAATCAGATCATTCATGCAGGTGGCAATAAAATACTGGATGACATTCGAAAACAATGACAACATATCATTCCGTCATATTGACCGCTCCTGAAAGTTCCATACAAGAACTTTATGAGGCAATTAAAAAAAAATGCCCTGAGTTGACGTTGGAGCAGGTACCACTTATAAAAACAGAAAAGAATATCCTGCCTGAAAAAAAACTGGCTAAGATAAAGGAGACAGAATGGATTCTGTTTACAAGTAAAAACGCATTCAGGTATTTTATGGCTATTCTTGATGATAATCAACTCAAACTGAATAAAAATAATAAACTGGCCTGCATAGGTGACAAAACAGCTGCTTACATTCATCAGAGGGGATTTCCCACTCATTTTATCTCAAGCGGAAAAACAGGAGAAGACTTTGCCAAAGAGTTTACAGAAAATGTTCATGCCACCCGGATACTTATCCCCCGTGGGAACATGGCTAATCCTGAAGGGTCTGATATTTTGCGCAAAAAATATATGGTAAAGGAAATTGTGGTTTACCAAACCAATTTTACCCTTCCTGATGCAATACAAAAAGAAATAATTACAAGTAAAAAATACGATTTTGTGATATTCACGAGCCCTTCGGCAGTAGATGCTTTCATGCACCATTTTGCGGATCCGCCACTGAAATGCATCAGCATTGGCCCTGTTACTACGAAAAAACTTCAGGAACACGGCATTACACCTGATATTGAGCCGGGGCACCCCGGGTACGATAATATTGCAAATGAATTAGCTTATTTTTACCAAAATAAAACTTATTAACATGCCTTTTCCAGAAGTCAGATTACGCAGATTACGTTCCAATAAGGTGGTGCGTGACCTTGTGCGTGAAACTGAAGTAACGCTCAATGATCTCATCATGCCTTATTTTGTGGTGCCGGGTAGCGGGGTGAAAAACCCCATAAAGTCCATGCCCGGAAATTTTCAATTATCGATAGACAATCTTATAGAGGAATTGAAAAGCCTTCGCGACAGTGGTGTAAAATCAACCTTGCTTTTTGGTATTCCGGAAACCAAGGATGAACACGGACATGTAGCCTGCAAGCCGGATGCCATTGTACCAAAAGCCATCAGGGAAATAAAAAAACAGGTGCCGGAATTAATGGTGGTGGCCGATGTATGTAACTGTGAATATACCACGCATGGCCATTGCGGAACTATTGTGGATGGAGACGTTGATAACGATTCCACCCTGGGAACCCTGGCAAAACAATCGGTAGTGCTGGCCGAAGCAGGGGCTGATATCATTGCCCCCAGCGACATGATGGATGGCCGGGTGGCTGCCATACGCCATGGACTGGATGATAACGGGTTTATAAAAATTCCGGTTATGTCGTATGCAGCAAAATATGCCTCTGGTTTTTATGGTCCGTTTCGCGATGCTGCTGAAAGCGCACCGCAGTTTGGCGACCGCAGTACCTACCAGATGGATCCGGCAAATGCACGGGAGGCCTTAAGGGAGATTGAAGAAGATATTTTTGAAGGCGCTGACATTGTAATGGTAAAACCGGCATTGAGTTACCTGGATGTCATCAAACAAACGAAAGACAGTTTTGATGTGCCTGTCGCGGCCTATAATGTCAGCGGTGAATTTTCCATGGTGAAAGCAGCAGCAGTCAACGGCTGGATTGATGAGAACCGCGTGATGTCTGAGATCCTCACTTCAATAAAAAGGGCCGGAGCAGACATCATCATTACATATCATGCCAAAGATTTTGCTAACCTGAAAAAATAAAGATTAGATGGATTTTACGAAAAGCATTGCAGCGTTTTCAAAAGCAATTAAAGTTATTCCGGGAGGAGTCAACTCACCGGTACGGGCATTTAAAAGCGTCGATGCCGATCCGGTATTTATTAAATCGGCTAAAGGAAGTAAAGTATATGACATTGACGGCAATGAGTACATCGACTTCGTAGCGTCCTGGGGTCCGATGATTCTTGGGCATGCCCACGAAGAAGTGGTCGAAGCCGTGAAAAAAGCCGTGGTTGACGGGGCCAGTTTTGGTGCCCCCACCATCATAGAAACCCGGATGGCAGAACTCATCTGCGATATGGTACCTTCCATTGAAAAGGTTCGGATGGTCAACTCCGGCACCGAAGCCACCATGAGTGCCATCAGGTTGGCCAGGGGCGTTACTGGTAAAGAAATCATTGTGAAATTTGCCGGTTGTTATCATGGCCATGCTGACAGTTTCTTGATTAAAGCCGGCTCTGGTGCCATGACACTGGGACTGCCAGATAGCCCGGGTGTGACAAAAGAAACGGCAAAAAACACGCTAACAGCCGAATTTAATGATATAGAATCAGTCAAAGCCTTGTTTGATGCACATGGCACTAACATAGCCGGCGTGATTGTGGAACCTATTGCCGGTAATATGGGGGTGGTTCCTCCTTCTACTGAATTTTTGCATGACTTGCGTGATGTATGCGATAAGAATAACAGCATCCTGATTTTTGATGAGGTCATGACTGGCTTTCGGGTTAGTGCCGGTGGTGCACAATCTCTTTATGGTGTAACGCCCGACATCACTACCCTTGGTAAAATCATCGGTGGCGGGTTACCTGTTGGGGCTTATGGCGGGAAGTTGGAAATCATGAGTCAGCTTGCGCCGGAGGGACCGGTTTACCAGGCAGGTACGCTGTCAGGAAATCCCCTGGCCATGAACGCCGGGTATACCACACTGAAAATCCTGCATGACATTCCTGCGATTTATGATGAACTGGAAAAAAAATCAGCCCGGCTGGAAGAGGGGTTTTTGAAAAACATCCGCAAATCAGGCATCAAAGCAACCATCAACCGGGTAGGTTCTATGATGACGTTGTTTTTTAATGAAGCAGGTAAAGTAACTAATTATACTGATGCATCAAAATCAGATACCAGAATGTATTCAAAATATTTTGGAAAATCGCTGGAAGCAGGGGTATACCTTGCTCCTTCACAGTTTGAAGCCATGTTTATATCCATCATGCATTCCAACGAGGATATTGAACATGTGATTGACGCCAATAAAACAGCATTAACAGAACTTATATGACAAAAAACGCCCTTTTTTTGGACACGATTACAGGAAATCCTGGCAGCCGCCCTCCGGTTTGGTTTATGCGCCAGGCAGGTCGCTCATTACCTTCTTATCAGCAATTAAAGGAAAAATATACCTTCAAGGAAATGATGAACGACCCGCAGCTTACCAGCGATGTAACGCTGCTGCCGGTTTGGGATTTGGGTGTGGACGCAGCCATCCTTTTTTCTGATATCCTGGTGATCCCCGAATCCCTTGGCATGTTTTTAAAGTTCGAGGGGACCGGGCCAAAGTTCAGCGATCCGCTGGCATTTCGGGATAATCCCCTGGAAAACCTGGAGTTCTATCCTGAAAGCCTGGAACACATCTATGAGGGCATTAAAATCATCATCAAAGAAAAACCCGCGGAAGTAGCCCTTATTGGTTTTGCAGGTGGCCCCTTTACGGTGCTTTGCTATATGCTGCAGGGCATCAGTCAGAATCATGCTTTCCCCGATGCCATCAATTTTATTTTCCAGCGACCGGAAGAGACCTGGGCTTTACTGGATATTATCACAGAAGCTACGATTCATTATGCCAAACAACAGGTAGCAGCAGGAATTGATGCGTTTCAAATCTTTGAGACCCATGCCGGATTAATTCCTTCAGCCTGGTTTGAGCAATTGATCATTCCCCGTATTAAAAGAATAGCACAGGCAGTGAAAGAAACAGGCACACCTGTTATTTTCTTTCCGCGTGGCTTTGGTATTGGCCTGAAAAACCTGGATAAAGCCATTGGTGATTTTGTAGGCATCGACTGGCAGGCCGATATATATCAGGCCCGTGAGGTGGTAGTCCCGGACCTTGGGATACAAGGTAACCTTGATCCACGAATTTTGTTGGCTAACAAGGCTATCATTGAACAGGAACTGGAAAAATACAAGGATTTTGGGGCCTGTAACCGCAACTGGATTTTTAACCTCGGGCATGGCATCCTGCCAAATACACCGGTGGAAAACATAAAATTCACGGTAGACTGGATTAAAAATACGGATTGGAAGCGGGGGTAGTGGGTGAACTCTAGCTAAAATAGTACGGACGCAACTTCAAAGCGTCTCTTCCCGTCTTGGGGAGAGATGTCCTCAGGACAGAGAGGGCTAAGAAGAAAGGGGGCCAATAGTGAAACTAAACATAACATACCAGACGCCGTTCATTTGAAAACTTCTTTATGCCACTTATAAAAACTCCTCATCCTTTTCTTACCACCCGCCCAACATTTCCCCTTTTTTAATGTTTACCAACATTAATAAACACAATAATCAAAAATCCATCAGGATTTCATCTATCATATCATGCCCCATCTGGAAGAAGTAGCCGGGAAATACCTTGAATTGCAGGAACGTGCCTGTGATATAATTATGCAAACCGATGGTTCCGGGAAATTTACAAAAGATACCTGGAAAAAAAACATTGGCTATGGCATTACCAGGGTCATGGCTGAAGGCAGTATAATTAAAAAAGGGGCTATCAATTTCTCGAAAGTATCCGGAAGGCTAAGTGAAAAGATGGCACAGGTGTTGGAGGTTAATTCGGATCAATTCTCAGCCACGGGTATCTCTTCTATTTTCCATGCTAAAAATCCTTTTATCCCCACCATTCACATGAACGTACGGTATTTTAGCACCGCCGATGGCATGGAATGGTTTGGTGGGGGCATTGATCTAACCCCAATATATATCGACCGCACAGAAGCCCGGGATTTTCATTTAAAAATAAAAGCCGTCTGTGATAAATACGACCCCACGTTCTATGACAGGTTTAAACCATGGGCCGATGATTATTTTTTTCTACCTCACCGTGATGAAACACGCGGAGTGGGCGGTATTTTTTTTGACCGGCAGCAACCATCTGCAGCTTGTGATTTTCAAAATTGGTTTAATTTCACCATTGAACTGGCAACATTATATCCTGATTTATATGCCCAACTAATGAAAAAAAATGGCAACCTTCCCTATGGGGAACAACATAAAAAATGGCAAAAACTTCGCTGGGGCCGCTATGTGGAATTTAATTTGATTTATGACCGGGGCACAAAATTCGGGCTGGAGAGTGGGGGTAACACCGAATCAATTTTGGTGAGCATGCCCCCGGAAGCCAATTGGAATTATAACTTTGTACCAGAAAGGCATGCTGAAGAAGAAAAAACGCAGCAACTATTAAAAAAAGGGATTGATTGGATCAATTTTGAACAGAAAAAATAAATGAAGAAACAAGGATTGCTGGTTGTAAACCTGGGAACACCGGACGAGCCCGGAAAAAAAGAAGTCCGAAGGTATTTAACGGAATTTTTAAACGACCCCAGGGTTATTGATATTCCCTGGGTATTGCAGAAAATACTGGTAAATCTCATTATCATTCCTTTCAGGGTAGGAAATTCCACCAAACTTTACAAGAGGTTGTGGACTGCGGATGGTTCACCGTTGTTAATCTTCCTGAACAACCTGGTTGATAAACTGGCGAACGAACTTGGCAGCAAATACCGGCTTTATAAAGCCATGCGTTATGGTAAGCCCCGCTTAACAGAAACTCTGGAACAAATCAGAAAAGACGGCATTGAAGAACTAACAATCTTGCCCTTGTTTCCTCAATATGCTTCCTCCACTACGGGTTCCATTGTGGAAAAGGTGTTTGGCATCATAAAAAAATGGGAAGCCATACCTGGTGTAAAGGTGATAGGCCAGTATTACGATGATCCCATGTT
>CAZZBU010000120.1:0-11714 GCA_964652315.1 uncultured Bacteroidales bacterium | reverse complement strand
TATGAGCAAAATTATCGAAATCACTACCAACGAGCTACTTGATTTAATTGATAATCCCAAAACCAAAATTATTGATGTACGGCCTGTGGATGCCTTTAATGGATGGCAGCTGCAAGGTGAAGTCCGTGGCGGGCACATTCGTGGTGCAAAATCCCTGCCGGCCAAATGGGGCGGATATATCGATTGGATAGAGGTTGTGCGTTCGAAAATGATTTTGCAGGACGATATTCTGGTGATTTATGGGTATAGCAGAGAGGAAAGTGACTTTGTTGCCGAATTGTTTGCCAAAGCCGGATATGATAATATTAATGTGTATTATTGTTTTGTGGAAGAATGGGTAGCTACCGAAAACCTGCCCATGGAACACCTGAGTCGATACAAACAACTTGTTTATCCTGCCTGGGTTAAGGATGTGGTTGACGGGAAAACACCCCCCAATCATCCTGGTGGCAACACCGTGATTTGCCATGCGCATTATCGTAACCGTGATGCGTACCTTAGCGGACATGTTCCCGGGGCCATTGACATTGATACCAATGCCCTTGAATCGAATGAAACCTGGAACAGGCGATCCCCTGAAGAATTGAAAGCCGCTCTGGAAGCTCACGGAATTACTGCTGATACCACGGTTATTCTTTACGGAAAATTTATGTGGCCCGATAATAAAGCCAAATTCCCCGGAAGTGCCGCCGGCCATCTGGGAGCCATTCGCTGCGCCTTCATCATGATGTATGCCGGTGTGAAGGATGTCAGGGTGATGAACGGTGGTTTTCAGTCATGGAAAGATGCCGGCTATGAAATTGCCAGGGATGATGTACCCAAAAAACCGGTAGAGGATTTTGGTGCTGAAATTCCTGTTCGCGATGATTTGGTAGTGGATGTTGCCGAGGCAAAAGAAATGCTTGCCAGCAACAATGCCGAGCTGGTTAGTATCCGTAGTTGGCCCGAGTTTATCGGTGAAGTCAGTGGCTATAATTATATTGAGAAAAAAGGCCGCATCCCCGGTGCTGTATTTGGTAACTGTGGTACCGATGCCTATCACATGGAAAATTACCGGAATGTGGATCACACCACCCGCGATTTTCATGAAATAGAGGAAAAATGGAGGGAAGTGGGGATAACGCCTGATAAGCGGCTGGCTTTTTATTGCGGCACCGGCTGGCGTGGAAGTGAGGCTTTCTACAATGCCTGGCTCATGGGGTGGCCCAACGTAGCCGTTTTTGACGGAGGCTGGTTCGAATGGAGCAACGATCCGGATAATCCTTACGAAACCGGTGTTCCTGAAGGTATTGAAGCGGAAAAAATGGTAAGCCACTGAAGGAAAAATTAACGGTTCACAAAAAAGGCATAAAGAAACACCAGGTGAAAGATTGGGCTTGCCTTATCGTTATTTGACTATCCCACCACCAACTACTTTATCACCTTTGTAAAATACCACTGGTTGGCCCGGTGCCATAGCCCAGGCTTTATCATTGAGAGTCACCTTCAGATAATCTCCCTGGCGGGTCACCGATTGTGGCGGTAACTTTGGGTTTCTTCCGATGCCCCGCACCCATACACTGATGCCGGTATTGGTAAGTTCCTCCAAAGGAATGCGCAGCATGTGGTCTTTTAGCAAAAAAGAATTAGTATATAATTTATCTTCAGGACCGGTTGTCAGGGTATTGGTTTTTGGATTGATGTTTATTACAGCAGGCTTTCCCCCGGTATTTAATGCTAACCCTTGTTTTTGACCAATGGTATAGAAAGGGAACCCCTTGTGTTTTCCAATGATTGTTCCCGCTTCATTAATGATGGTGCCTTCCCCAATTCTTTTAAGCGCTTCGGGCGCATGTACCTGTAAAAAATCACGGTAGTTTTTATTCTGAAGAAAACATACCCCCATGCTTTCTTTATTATTCGATATAGCTGAAAACCCCTTTTTGATTGCAATGCTCCGGGTTTCATCCTTGGTTAGTCCACCCAGGGGGGTAATCCACTTTTTTAAGATATTCTGAGACAAACGCCAAAGAAAATAGGATTGGTCTTTGATGGCATCTTTGCCACGATATAACCAATAAGCATTGCATTCTTGTACCACGCGGACATAATGTCCGGTAGCTATATAATCGCAGTGCATTTTTTTCGCAGCCTCCAACAGCGCAGGAAATTTCATAACCGGGTTACACCGGATGCAAATGCTTGGTGTTTCTCCCTGAAGGTAATCATCAATAAAACCGGCAACGATGGATTCCCGGAAGTAGGGCCGTTTGTCAATAATAGTGTGCACTATGTTGAGTGAAGATGCAATTTCTTTAATCTTTTCCATGGAGCCGGAACCATAAGGATGATCGAATAAATGAAGGGTTGCACCAATTACTTCATAGCCCATTTGTTGCAAAAGTATCACGGTAACTGTGGAATCGATACCTCCACTCATGCCTGTCAATACCCTTTTTTTTCTCACTTCAATATCATTTCCTTATTTATGGTATGCAAAGATATCAGAAGGAATCGAATAGAAGGAGCAAATAAATATATTAGTAGGGAAAGCTTTTTTCTAAATTAGGGATTAAATGATTACTTTTGCGTCTTTAAAAAATAAAAAGTTACGGTTTTGGCCCCTACAAAATACATATTTGTTACCGGAGGAGTTACTTCCTCACTTGGAAAAGGGATAATCTCGGCATCCCTGGCTAAATTGCTGCAATCGCGTGGTTACAAAGTCACCATTCAAAAACTGGATCCGTATATAAATGTGGATCCGGGCACATTGAACCCATACGAACATGGGGAATGCTATGTAACGGAGGATGGTGCAGAAACAGACCTTGACCTGGGACATTATGAACGTTTTTTAAGCGTGCCTACTTCACAGGCAAATAATGTAACTACAGGAAGAATTTACCAATCGGTAATCAATAAAGAACGCCGGGGTGATTATCTGGGTAAAACCGTGCAGGTTATCCCACATATTACAGATGAAATAAAACGCAGGATAAAATGGCTGGGTACAAAGCACAATTTTGATGTGGTTATTACCGAGATAGGTGGTACGGTGGGCGATATCGAGTCCCTGCCATACCTTGAAGCCGTCCGTCAGCTTAAATGGGAGTTGGGTGAAACCAACACCCTTGTGATCCATCTTACCCTCGTACCTTTTCTGGCAGCATCTGGCGAACAAAAAACAAAACCCACACAACACTCGGTTAAAATGTTGCTCGAAACCGGGATTCAACCAAACATACTGGTTCTTAGGACAGAGCAGGAATTAACCACCGACATAAAAAGAAAAGTTGCATTATTTTGTAACGTTGATATAGACTCAGTAGTCCAAAGCATAGACGTATCCACAATTTATGAGGTTCCTCTGCGAATGAAAGAGGAGAAGCTGGATGAAACAGTGCTTCGTAAATTGCAGATTACAGGAACAAAACCTTTGGATCTTTCACCATGGAAAGAATTTGTGAAAAAGGTGAAGCATCCGAAGAAGAAAACAAAAATTGCTTTGGTTGGGAAATATGTTGAATTGCCGGATGCGTATAAGTCCATTACTGAATCCTTTGTGCATGCAGGTGCCATGAATGATTGCCGGGTGGATGTAGAAATGGTGCATTCAGAAGATATTACCAATGAAAATTACGGTGAGATTCTTAAGGATTATAGGGGAGTATTAATTGCACCCGGATTTGGCGAAAGAGGTATTGATGGAAAAATTCTTGCTGCAAAATATGCCCGTGAGAATAAGGTGCCTTTCCTTGGGATCTGTCTGGGTATGCAGTGTGCGGTGATTGAATTTGCCCGCAACGTCCTTGAAATTAACGGCGCACATTCTACTGAAATGTCGCGGAAAGCATTAGCACCTGTGATTGACCTTATGGAAGAGCAAAAAGAAGTCACTGAAAAAGGCGGTACAATGCGGCTTGGTGCATATCCATGTACCATCAAAGAAGGTACAAAAGTCTTTGAAGCATATAAAAAGAAGCATGTAAACGAACGCCACAGGCACAGGTATGAATTCAACAACAATTACCTGGAACAATATGAAAAAGCAGGTATGGTTGCTTCGGGAATAAACCCTGATACCTCCCTGGTGGAGATTGTGGAAATTCCAAGCCATCCCTGGTTTGTGGGTGTGCAGTTTCATCCGGAATACAGCAGTACAGTATTGCATCCGCATCCTTTGTTTGTGAGTTTTGTTGCTGCAACGCTTAATAATAATTAGTATAAACAGGATTAGTGAATCAAGTAAGATGGATAAGAATACAATTTTTGGTTTTATACTCATTACCATAATATTTATCGTTTTTTCGGTTTTAAACCGGCCAAGTCAGGAGGAGCTTGAAGAACAACGTCGTCGTCAGGATTCGATAGCCCGCGTTGAACAATTGGAAGCTGAACGTGCTGCTGCTGAGCAGGAGAGACTCGACCAGGAACAAGCTGCTGAACACGTACCTGCCGAACAAAAAACTACCGACGGCGATTCATTGGAAACAGCCCGCCTTAAGGAAGCTTATGGTGCATTTTCCGCCGCTGTTGATGGTGAAAAAGATTTTATAACCATGGAAAACAACCTGGTGAAAATTAAGCTGCTGAACAAAGGTGGTCGTATCTTCTCTGCTGAACTAAAAGAATTTCAAACTTATGATTCACTGCCCCTGATTCTTTTCAGCGGTGATTCCACTATTTTCAGCCTGAATTTTTTCGCTCAGCGACGCTCCATTGCGACAAACGAATTGTTTTTTGAACCACAGACAACAGAATCTTTTATAGATGCATCCAATAACGAGCAATCGGTCACCATGCGGCTTAGTGCAGGGGAAGATAGTCATATAGATTACACCTATACCTTGTCGCCAAATTCATATATGGTAGATCTGGATGTGACTTTTCATAACATGGATGCACTTGTTGATAAAAACCTGAGTACTCTGGATTTGAATTGGGAAATGTATATTCCTCAGAAAGAACGTGGCAAACAGAATGAGAACAATTACACCACCATCATGTACAAACATTTCCAGGATGAGGTGGATGAATTCCGGGCACGGTCAAATAAGGAAGTACAGGAAGAGAGTATCCCTACCAAAGTGAAATGGGTTGGTTTTAAGGGACAGTTTTTCTCCAGTGTACTGATATCGGAAGAAAGCTTCCAGAATGCACGTATCCGCTCGGTGATGATGCCCGAACAAAGCAAATATTTGAGAAACATGCGGGCCGAGATAGGTGTTCCTTATGATGGGGCTGGAACAACAATTCCATTGAAATTTTATTTTGGCCCCAATCATTTTAACACACTTAAGAAGTATGATGAACTGGAATTAAAAGAGCTGGTAAACCTTGGTAAATCTATAATCAAATGGATCAACCAGTTTGTGATTATTCCGATATTTAACTTTTTTGAGCGTTTCACAGGTAACTATGGACTTATCATCCTATTGCTAACTATTGTGATTAAAACGGCTTTATTCCCGCTTACCTACAAATCATATCTCTCTCAGGCCAAAATGCGGGTGCTGAAACCACAGATTGACGAGATTAATGAAAGGATACCAAAGGATAAAGCCATGGAACGTCAACAGGCCACCATGGCCCTTTACAAAAAAGCAGGGGTGAACCCCATGGGCGGATGCTTACCCATACTGCTGCAGATGCCTATTCTGTTTGCTATGTTCCGTTTTTTCCCGACATCCATTGAGTTACGGCAGGAAGGTTTTCTGTGGGCAACAGACCTCTCAACTTACGATTCCATTCTGTCATGGGATGCAGAGATACCGCTGATCAGTCGGTTTTACGGAAATCATATCAGTCTTTTTACGATTCTGATGACAGTTTCCACCATGCTTACCATGAAATTTAACAGCGCCACCGCATCATCAAACCAAATGCCTGGTATGAAGAGTATGATGTATATGATGCCCATCATGTTTATGTTTGTGCTGAATAATTTCTCTGCGGGACTGACCTATTATTATTTCCTGGCAAACCTGATTACATTTGGACAGAATGCCATCTTCAAATCTTTTGTTGATGATGAGGCCCTGCTGAAAAAGATCCAGCAGAAAAAAGCCAAACCGGTTAAAAAATCGAAATTTCAGCAACGACTGGAAGAGGCTGCAAAACAACGTGGACATTATCCCCCAAAAAAGAAAAGATAAAAAAGAGATTAACACATGGAGTTGGTAAACGGACGATATACTTTAGAAGGAATTGATGTAATAAACCTGGCTGACAAGTATGGTACACCATTTTATCTTTACAATACAGCTAAGATGGAATTACAGTATAAACGCCTGCATCAATCCTTTGGAAAAGCTAAGGTGAGGATTAATTACGCATGCAAAGCCCTCACTAACGTCAATGTACTTAAGTTATTTGCCGGACTGGGTTCTGGTCTAGATGCTGTTTCAATACAGGAGGTAGAGCTTGGATTAAAAGCAGGGTTTAAACCGCAGGATATTATGTATACGCCCAATTGTGTATCTTTGGAAGAAATTGACCAGGCCCTGGCCAAAAAAGTCCGTATAAACATAGACAACATATCTATCCTGGAACAATTCGGACATAAATACGGGAACAAAGCACCTGTTGGTATCCGGATAAACCCCCACGTGATGGGGGGTGGGAATACCAAAATTTCGACCGGTCATATTGATTCTAAATTCGGAATTTCCATTCATCAGCTGCCTCATTTGCTGAGGGTGATTGAAGCCAACAACATGAATATTGATGGCATACACATGCACACAGGCTCTGATATTCTGGATGTACAGGTATTCCTCAGGGCAGTTGAAATTTTGATTGAAACAGCTAAAAACTTTCCAAACCTTACCTATATTGACTTTGGTAGTGGATTCAAGGTGCCTTATAAGTCAGATGACATTGCCACCGACATTGAAGCCTTTGGTGGCGAAATGGAAAAGCTGTACAAGCAATTCACAAAGTCTTATGGTAAAGACATTGCCTTTATTTTTGAGCCGGGAAAATTTCTGGTTAGCGAGGCTGGTTATTTTCTTGTAAGCGTTAATGTGATTAAACAAACGACCGCTACAGTATTTGCCGGGGTAAATTCAGGCTTAAACCATTTGATCCGCCCCATGTTTTATGATTCGTATCATGAGATTTTTAATGTATCCAAACCACATGGAAATCCCCGCATTTATACTGTTGTTGGGTATATTTGTGAAACAGATACCTTTGGATGGAACAGAAAAATAAATGAAATTACAGAAGGCGACGTGCTCTGTTTCAAAAATGCCGGTGCCTATTGTTTTTCCATGGCCTCCAATTATAACTCCCGTTACCGTCCCCCTGAGGTAATGATCCATAAAGGGCATGATTACCTCATCCGAAAAGGTGAAAACATGGATGACCTTCTGTATAACCAGGTTGAGGTAGAACTATAGTTTTTTATTATTTTCTTTTTTCCGGGAGGGCATTAACAATGAACCTGACTAACCCTGTATTCAAAGGGGTTTAAAATACAATTCGATAGCATCGGGGAGCAGATCATTTTCAATCTGTTGTAAAGTGGCTGCTCAAATACACTAACAAAAGGCTTGCAAACATGATTATTATCAGTTAAATGTGGGCACTAATTCCTGAATCATTTTTATTTATTTATAACGGATATCACATAGTGTTTTTTTATTGTCAAGAGTATTCATAATTGATTTAAAATCCTGACAAAAAAAAATGGATTCCTGGATACATGCCGATAACCAGATGAAAAAGGATGGCACAGGTATGGAATTATTACCATTGCCACATTCAACAAGCAAAATCATAATCTTCAGATTTACCTCTGGTTTATGTATATAGAATAATTCTAATTTACAGGAGGATGGTTTTAACATTGGTTTTTTTTATATATTTACGACACACACTATTGTATGAAATTAACTGAATCAAATAATTACCCATAATAATCCTACAAACCATGAAATCATTTTCTTCTTTAATTCTTATTTTATGTTTTTTCCAATCATCTGTTGCATTCGGTCAGAAAGCTCCTGTTAAGTTCGGAAATATTCCCAAGCAGGATATTTTAATGACACAGTATGAAAGCGATACCACTGCAGAGGCTGTTATTCTGTGTAACTATGGTGTATTCAGTCCGGATGATTTTGTTTTTACCCAACACATCAGGATTAAAATATTGAAAAAAAGCGGGTTACACAGAGCTGATTTTGCCATTATGTCGCGTCCTCTTTCGGTTAAGGGTAAAACCTTCACGATGATTGATGGCAAGGTGGAAAGCTTTAAATTGAAAAAAGAGTCCATCTTTTATGAGCGGATTACGGACGATGTATATCACACTAAAATATCCATGCCCAATGTAAAGGTTGGGTCGGTAATTGATCTCAAATTTACAATGAATACCATTCCCTTTACCTGGAATTTTCAAACAGACATTCCCATTCGATGGAGTGAATTAATAATCCGTACCTCATCAATTGTAAATATCAAAAAGAACTTCACCGGTTTTGAACGATTGGCTGAAAGCTCTGACTGGAGATGGGTAGCCAGGGACATGCCTGCGGTAAGGCCTGAACCCTATGTGAATTCTGTTGATAATTACAGGGCTAAGCTTGAAATGGAGGTGGCCACCATAAGTTATTCCAATGAAAACGGATACATTTTTGAAACCTATGCCGATTCATGGGAAACCATAAATTCACGATTGCTCGATAATAAATGGTTTGGAAAACAATTGGGTTTATCCCTCTTTCTTGGAGAAGAAAAGCGGATCATCGAAGATCAAAACCTTGAAGGTCTGGATGAGATACAAGCCGCTTACGACTTAATTAAAACCAGAATCAAATGGGATGAACGTGAAGCATTATATGCAACGAGTGATTTGGCCTCGGCCTATCGCGATAGAAGTGGTAATTCTGCCGACGTAAATCTTATTCTCTGCAATTTTCTCAATAAACTGGGTTATGATGCCCGGCCAGTGGTGATGAGCACACGCGAAAACGGCATGCTGGCACATTTTTTCCCTACATACCGAAAGCTGAATTATGTTATCGTTGGTGTTTTTTTAAACGGCAAGCAAATTCTCCTTGATGCCACAGATGAATATTTACCCATGGGCATGTTGCCGGTACGTTGCCTGAACGAATACGGGCGCACCGTTATTTATGACAAAAGCGACTGGGTACAAATCCAGCCTTTACATAAATCGAATAAAACGGTTTTTTCAAACCTTACGCTTGATGAATATGGCGGATTAACAGGCACTATCGATTACAAATACAGTGAGTATGCAGCTTATGATTTCAGGAAAACCTACGGCGAGTACAACAGCAAGGAGGCTTACATTGAAGATTATGAGGCTGAAAATGTAGGTTTGCAAATCAACAAACTGGAATTGACCGATGTAGAAGATTTATACAAACCGGTAGTATGTAAAATGCAGATCAGCATGGACAACCAAACCGAATCCATCGGAGATATGCTTTATGTCAATCCGATGATCATGGAGAAGCTTGTAGAAAATCCCTTCAAGCTTGATGAGCGGAAGTACCCGGTACATTTTCCTTATCCCATTAAGAACCGTTACATCATTAACCTTGAAATTCCGGAAGGTTATGTGGTAGAAAAATTACCCGAATCCCTGAAGACCGCCTTACCAGAAAATGCAGGTACTTTTATATATCAGCTACAACAAACTCAGAACAGAATTACCCTGCTTTATACCTTCCAGCTTAATCGGATTTATTTTAACACATCAGCTTACGGAATGCTCAAAGAATTCTACAAAAGCCTGTACGAGAAACATAATGAGATGATTATCCTGAAAAAAGAAAATTCATTAGCCCAACAATAACCCCTGAATTATGAAACAATATCTTTTAATAATTTTCGGCCTTGTTTCGTTGAACCTGGCAGGTAAAGCCAACAAATATCCGGTAAGCAATATTCCTGAAGCACTTACTGAAAACGCAAAAGCCATCGTTCGATCCGAAGAAATTCATTTTTCGATAGATGCTGATTTCAATGCCGTTGAAACCGAAAAAGGCGTTATCACAGTGATGAATAGAAATGGATTTAATCAGGCAGTACTGGTACATTATTACGATCAGTTCCATAAAGTAACCTCAATAACCGGAACTATTTATGATGGGCACGGGAACAAGATTGAGCGGATTAAAAATGCTGAAATTGAGGATTACAGCGCGTTTAGCGGTTTTTCCCTTTACCAGGACAACCGGGTAAAAGTGTACGAACCAAATGTCAGAGTTTATCCTTTTACCATTGAATATGAAGTTGTGACAAAATATAAAGGGCTGTTTAATTTTCCTTCATGGAGAGTGTTTAAAGGGTATAATGTGGCTGTTGAGAAATCGTCGTTTACCGTAGAGATACCTGAAATTATGAGGCTGAACTACTATGAATCCTGTTTGCAAAATGGTGTTGAATCAAGAAAAGTTAACGACAGGATACAATATACCTGGAGTTATGAAAATTATCCGGCTATAGAACCGGAATCATATAGTACCAGCATTTGGCAGAATTCACCCCTTGTGTATGTTACGACCAACCACTTTGAACTTGATGGGGTACGCGGTAAACTTGATTCATGGGCATCCCTTGGACAATGGCTTGAAGTTCTGCAAAATGAGGCCAATAACCTGCCACAGCACACTATCGATGAAGTAAGGGCCCTTGTGAAGGATATCCCTGATACTCTGGGCAAAATAGATGCTATCTATAAATACATGCAAAACAAAACCCGGTATGTAAGTATTCAGATAGGAATCGGAGGCTGGAAACCTTTTGATGCTGCTACCGTTGACCAGACCGGATATGGCGATTGTAAAGCGTTGACAAATTACATGCGCTCTCTGCTGGATGCTGTGGGGATTCCTGCTTATTACACTGTTGTAATGGCCGGCAGTAATGCTCAACCCATGATTACAGATTTTTGCATGAACCAGTTTAATCATGCCATATTGTGTGTTCCATACAAAGAAGATACCCTATGGCTTGAATGTACCAGCCAAAATAATCCCTTTGCATTTACGGGTACCTTTACAGATGATCGAGATGTTCTTGTAGTAGGTGCGGATGGTAGTGGTAGAATTGCCCATACCAGTGTATATGGTTTGAATGATAACCTTCAAAACCGTATTTCCAGAGTGAATGTTGACGCTCAGGGAAATGCCACAAGTTCTGTAAAGACTGAATTTAAAGGTCTTTTGTATGATAAGGTCAGTGGTTACCTACAGGCACAGACCGATGAAATAAAACAGGATTTGTATCACTCCCTGGACCTGTCAAATTTTACGATTAACCGCTTTGATTACAGCATGGTCAACGAGTACGAACCATGCATATCCGAGGAGTTGGACCTTACCATAGACGGTTTTGCACGTAAGATGGGGAACAGGTTGTTCTTTTCCCCAAATTTGTTGAGTCAGCGGGCTTCTGTTCCTAAAATGACGGATGACCGGATTTCGGATGTGATTATCCGGCGGTCTTATATGGAGTCAGATACCATTTTTTACACCCTTGCAAACGGGTATATTCCTGAAGGCATACCCGAACCCAAAACCATTGCCTCGGATTTTGGTGAGTACTTATGCAAATCCGAATTTTCGGATGGTACCCTTGTTTACACCCGCACCTTAAAAATGTTTAAAGGACAGCACCCGGCTGAACGCTATCCTGAACTGGTTGCTTTTCTTAAAGATGTTTATCAGGCAGATAAGGAAAAAGTGGTGTTTATT
>CAZZBU010000119.1:1461-11808 GCA_964652315.1 uncultured Bacteroidales bacterium | reverse complement strand
TTGATGCAGAAGGGATGTCGGTACTTGATAACGGGGTTTATAATATGGTCAAAAAAGCAGGTTATCCCATTGCTGTTACTGAGTGGAACTGGAATGGCTGGTGGGGCATGAATTCTGTTGCCCAGGATCAGTTAGGCTCACATTATACCAAGGGGATAGGAGCTGCCGGGTTCATTCATGCATTGATGCGGGAGGGTGAAAATGTTGCCATAGCAAATCAATCCATGTTGGTAGGAAAATCATGGGGTATTACAGGTATACGTGTATCGCCGGATATGGGATTCGAACCGCATGCGTACCCTACCGGCCAGGTTACAGGCTTATACGCCAGGCATCATGGAAATGAATTGTTAAAAATAAATGTTGAGAATATACCGGTTTACGAACAACCCTATAGAATGAGTGGTATTGCCCCGGTTGATACCGTAGCCTATTTGGATATTCTTGGGACAAAGAATGATAAAAAAGTATTCATTCATATCATAAACCGGCATTTTAATCAGGATTCACATGTGACCATTGATTTAACGGGTTTTGCAGAAATAGGTAAAAATGGTGTACAACATCTGTTCACCGGCAACATAAAAAATGTTCCCTGTAATGATTCATCAGAGGAAGTAGCTTGTTTCGATGAGAAAGACATCACGGTAAAAAGGAATAACGCAACTGTTCTTGTACCGGCACGAACTGTGTCAATACTGGAATTTACGGTAAATGAGTAAGTTAGATTGCTAATAAAGCATAATCATTCGTATAAATAAAAAGAATTAAAAACGAGAAGGGCAAATGGCAAATAATAAAAAAACAATTGGATTTTTTACCGGATTAGCAGTGTTTATTCTTATCTTGGTGTTTGTTGATTTAGAACCAGGTAAGCCGGTTATTACAAAAACTTTTGCCGTCGCCATGCTGATGGCTATCTGGTGGGTAACAGAAGCCTTACCGCTTTCAGTTACTGCACTTGTGCCCATTGCCGCATTTCCACTGCTGGGGGTGCTCGATGGCAGGGTTGTGTCCGGCTCTTACATTAATCATATTATCTTTCTTTTCATTGGGGGGTTTATTATGGCACTGGCCATGGAGCGATGGGATTTACACAAGCGCATCGCATTGAATATTCTCAAATGGGTGGGGGTGAGCCCCGGTAGAATTCTCTTTGGTTTTATGTTTGCCACCATGATATTGTCTATGTGGATATCCAATACTGCTACTACCATGATGATGATTCCCATCGTAACTTCTATTATTTTTGAGCTGGAAGAAAACATTGGCAAGAAAAAAATCTCAAAATACGCATTAGGTCTTTTGCTGGGCATTGCTTACAGTGCCTCTATTGGTGGTAATGCTACCCTGGTGGGTACACCCACAAACCTTATTTGTGTACGAATTCTTTCCCTTTTATACCCCACGGCGCCGGAAATTTCCTTTGCCCAATGGTTTGCCTTTGCTGTACCTATAACGATAATCATGTTTATAGCTGCATTTGGGCTGTTATATTATATTTTTAAGCCTAAAGAAAGCTGGCAAAACCTCTCTGCTGATACATTTAAGCTACAGTTGAAGGCGCTCGGTAAAACCAGTTATGAAGAGAAAACAGTGTTTGTTCTGTTTATTTCACTGGCACTGCTTTGGATTTCAAGGGCCGGCATCTCTGCTGAAAACTTCACAATCCCGGGCTGGGCTTCCCTGTTTGAGGAGCCTGCCTTTATTAATGACGGGACAACAGCCATTTTTATCTCTTTAATTTTGTTTCTCTGGCCGTCAAAAAATAAACCCGGTGAGAAAATCATGAACTGGAAAACAGCGAACCGCCTGCCCTGGAATATTGTCTTGCTTTTTGGTGGTGGGTTTGCTCTGGCAAAAGGATTTGAATCCTCCGGACTCGCCCTTTGGTTTGGTGAACAGCTCGCTTGGGGGGATAACATCCCTTCCATAATATTTGTGTTAGCCATAGTAGCCATGATGTCTTTCTTAACTGAGCTAACCTCCAATGTTGCATCCACACAAATGCTACTTCCGGCGTTTGCCGCCATTGCTGTGGCCACGGGCGATAATCCTTTATTGTTCATGATTCCGGCCACAATTGCTTCATCCCTGGCTTTTATGCTTCCTACGGCAACACCATCAAACGCCATTATCTTCGGTACAGGAAAAGTAACCATGGACAGGATGATGCGGACAGGTTTTCTTCTTAATCTGCTTGGAATTATCGTAATAACCTTAATGACTTATTTGCTCATTGCTACGATGTTTGGAGTGACATTTAATGAAATACCTGAGTGGGCACGTTAAAAAACCAGGATAATTATGTTGTAAACGATCAATAAAAAAAAAATAAAAACATATGAAGTATTTATCTTTAATCATATTAGTGCTACTAACATTGGTTTCCTGTAACATGAATCAGGATAGTAAAAATGAAAAACCAAACATCCTTTTTATCGTTTGTGACGATTTAAATGATGCTATCGAACCATTAATGGGGCATCCTCAGACCGTTACGCCTAATTTACAAAAATTAGCAGAACGAGGGGTTAGCTTTACAAATGCGCATGTCAATTCACCCATTTGCGGCCCTTCCCGGGCAAGTTTTTTAACTGGGTTACATCCTCATACCACCGGGTATTTTGGGTATAACTTTGTTGAAGATCACTGGCGAAACAATCCCACTTTGAAAAATTCTGTTACCATGATAGACTATTTCCGGGAAAACGGGTATTATGTAATGGGCACCGGAAAAGTATTCCATAATTCGCAGGAAGAGTGGGATGCCTGGGATGAATTCGGTATCATGCCCAGTTGGGGTCCCTGGCCATGGGATGGAACTCCGGATGATAAAACCTTGTTTGATTCTTTGAATGAATGGCGGAATTCTGCCATTCACCCCAATATGCCCGAAACCTTTGGAGTAGATGAGCAATTTGGTACAATTGATGATATTCCCGTTGTGCCTGCAGATGAGGAAAACGATGTTCCGGGATATGCCGGATGGCGATTATTCTTTAAAGCGTTTAAATATAATGGTAAAGAAGACCGTGATTTAATGCCCGATGAACTCAATGCTGAATGGGTTTCTGAAAAACTCAATGAGAAGCATGAGAAACCTTTTTTAATGTGCGTGGGTATCAACCGGCCTCATTCACCCATGTGGGCCCCAAAGGAATTTTTTGATATGTATGGTCTTGACACACTTCAAGTGGCTAAGTCCCTGGATAATGATGATGCCGACTGTGCCAGCGCCATTGTGGATTCCGGCAGATTAAGCTCGCGATTATACGGTAGGGTGAAGTATGATAAAATTATAGAAGCCGGAGGTGAAGCCTTCTTAAAAGAATGGACACAGGCTTACCTGGCGAATGTTTCTTTTTTAGATGCCCAAATTGGCAAAATCATTAAATCGTTGGAAAACAGTGAATATGCGGATAATACATACATCTTCTTTACCAGCGATCATGGTTATCATATGGGCGAAAAAGACTGGCTTTTTAAAAATACAGTTTGGGAAGAAACAACCCGTGTGCCTTTTTTGGTGGCAGGGCCTGGTATTCCTTCAGGGAAAGTTTCTTTAAAACCAATAACCCTTGTTGATTTGTATCCAACGTTCCTGGATTTGGCTAACCTCCCACGTGATGTGAATAGGGCTACTAATAAGGTATCCCTGGATGGACATTCCATTGTGCCTTTAATGCTGTCACCTGATAAGAATGAGTGGACGGGCCCTGATTTTGCGCTTACGGCAGTAGCCAGCAATACGCCCCTTGAGATTGGTGAGCCGGGAAAAGTGATGGATCAGTTTTACTCTGTTCGATCAGAACAATACCGCTACATTTTGTGTCCAAACGGAGAAGAGGAATTGTACGACCATGAATCGGATCCCTACGAATGGCATAACCTGGCCGGTGATGAAGCCTATGATGAGGTGAAGGCCGGGCTTAAAGATGAATTGATGGGGTTACTTGAGTAATTAATCATGAAATGTACAAAGTACAAAAACCAAATAGTTAACAGTTTATTAGAATTAGAACGAAGTTAATTTATGAGGCTAAAAAAGTAAAATAAGAATATCTAATCTTAGTAAATAGCAATATGAGATCTAAAAAAATTATCCTTTTTATGCTTACCGTGTTTATGCTTTCTACTGTGCAGGCATCACGGCATTCATATACTATTAATGAATCCTGGAAATTTTCTAAAGGAGAGCACCCGGGGGCTCATTTGTCTGAATATGATGATTCAGAATGGGATCTAATCAATATTCCACATACCTGGAATGCGGAGGATGCTGTGAGTG
Organism: uncultured Bacteroidales bacterium; assembly: GCA_964652315.1. GTDB lineage: Bacteria > Bacteroidota > Bacteroidia > Bacteroidales > JAAAOM01 > CAZZBU01. Next base: position 7,517 of record CAZZBU010000119.1, on the reverse strand, counting down.
ATCCTTCAGGGTATTACAGGGGGGAAGCCTGGTACCGCCGTAATGTTTATATCGGAGAGGAAGGTACTGATAAGCAGGTATATATTTTTTTCGAAGGTGCTAATGAAGTGGCAGACCTATATATAAATGGTAATCATGTGGGGCAGCATAAAGGCGGATATACAAAGTTTTCGTTTGATATTACGGAGTTTATAGAACCTGAATCGTTTAACCTGTTTGCTGTTAAGGTAGATAATTCATATAACCCCGACATTCCCCCGTTAACGGCTGATTTTACCTTTTTTGGTGGGGTTTACAGGGATGTTTTTTTGAAATTTACCGAAAAAGTGCATGTGTCACTTACCGATTATGCGTCATCAGGTGTTTATATTACCACCCCTGATGTTACACATGACAAGGCAGTTGTTAATATTAGTACGTTGATTGAGAATAAGTCGGACAGCCGCCAAAAAGTCCGTATCGAACATACTTTTTTGTCGCCCGACGGAAACCAGGTTATAAAACAGGTCGAGTATTCCAATATCCGCCCCGGAAACAGATATGAAGACAAACAGGAGGGCATAATTATTAACGATCCGTTGTTATGGGACACTAAAAATCCGCATTTATATACTGTTTATACCCGGGTTATTGATGCCGGATCCGGCAGGATTTTGGATGAGGTGCATAATCCTCTTGGCTTGAGGTGGTTCGAGTTTGACTCAAATGAAGGGTTAATATTGAACGGGGAGCATGTTAAACTGGTGGGGACAAATCGTCATCAGTGCTTTGAAGGCCTGGGTAATGCACTGCATGATGAATATCACGTAAGAGACGTAATGTTGTTGAAGAAGATGGGAGGTAATTTCCTGAGGGTTTCACATTATCCCCAGGATCCGGTGGTTATGGAAATGTGCGACCGTTTAGGTATTATTACATCAGTAGAGATACCGGCAATTAACAGGATTACAGAAAATAAAGCTTTCTTCGATAACAGTGTGGAAATGGTTAAGGAGATGATCCGCCAGGATTTTAACCGTCCTTCGGTGTTAATCTGGAATTATATGAACGAAATTATGTTACGGCCTCCTTTCGAGAAAGGAACTGAGCGGTATGATGAGTATTGTGGAAATGTTGCGGAATATGGCCGTGTTTTAGAGAAAACAATCCGTGAAGAGGACCCATACCGTTATACGATGTTGGTCTTTCATGGAGCTTTGAGTGCCTATGAAGCTGCTGAACTGGTTGAATTGCCGATGTTGGTTGGCTGGAATCTTTATCAGGGATGGTATGGGGCGCAGTTAAGTGATTTTAATGGTTTTCTGGATAGCTTTCATGAGAAATATCCAGATATACCCATGTTTGTTTCTGAATACGGTGCAGGGGTTGACCCCCGGTTGCATTCTTTTGAACCGGAGAGATTTGATTTTACCGTTGAGTATGGTAACCGCTATCATGAGCATTACCTGAAAGCCATAATGGAACGGCCTTTTGTAGTTGGTAGTAATATCTGGAATTTGAATGATTTTCATTCAGAATCAAGGGGAGATGCAGTGCCCTATATCAATAGCAAAGGAATTACCACTGTAAGCAGGGAGCTAAAAGACACTTATTTACTTTACCAGGCTGCTCTGTCAGATGAGCCGGTTGTCTCTATTGGCAGTAAGAGCTGGGAAATCAGAGCCGGAATTGCCGATATTAATGGTGTCACTGTTCAACCGTTGAAAATATATTCTAACGCTGATGAGGTTGAAGTTTTTTTAAATTCTCAAAAGATTGGGGTATTTCCCGTTGAAGATTATGTAGCGAATTTGGATGTTCCTTTTGTAAACGGGGATAATAGAATCGAGGCTTCTATAACTACTGACGGAAAAACCATCAGGGATATTTATTTTGTTAATTTTAGGCAAATTCCTGCCAATCTTAGAGATGATAATTATTCCTTTTCAGAGATCAATGTAACCCTTGGCTCGAACAGGTATTTTGAAGATAAAAACGGGGCAATAACCTTTATTCCTGAGAAACCATACTCTGAGGGAAGTTGGGGGTATGTAGGTGGTGAACCAAATTTTCCCCCAACCCGTTTTGGATCCCTTCCCGCTTCAGAAAAAAGTATTTTAGGAGTTGATTCTGACCCTGTTTTTCAAACCCAGCGTGTTGGTATAGAAGAATTCAGGTTAGATGTCCCCGATGGAAAATATGCTGTCTATTGCTACTGGGCCGAGCTTGATTCTGATCGCAAGGGGGAAAAACTGGCATACAACCTCGGACTGAATGTAATCAATGAAGATTTTAAAGAACGCATATTTAATGTTGACATTAATGGCCAAAGGGTGCTTAATAATTTTGATATGGCCGGACAAATTGGTGTTGAGCGGGGTATCATCAAGAAGTTTAATGTTAATGTGAAAGATGAAGAAGGATTAAGCATCAGGTTTGAGTCAGTAAAAGGACAAACTGCTTTAAATGCGATTCGTGTTTATCGCATGTATTAAATTGTTTAGATATGAAATTATATTTTATTTTTTTGGTTTGTTACTTTTTCTCTTTCGTACTCAATGCGCAAGTTGAAATTGTTGAATACGACCAGGTGGAATGGACCCGGAAAGAGAACCGTGAGGAGATTGCCCGCATCTATTATGGAGAAGTTGATGAGGCTATTTCGAACATGAAGGAACAGATGAAAGAACCCGGAAAAGAAAATGACCCGGAATTGCTTTTCGGTCTTTCACTGGCATGGTCGGTTAAAGGAGATGCAAACAACTCGTTCAGATACTTCGAGCAAGCATTAGAACAGGGGCTTCCTGTTACAAGATTCATGACCAAAATGCCTGGTTTTGAAACCCTTTATGATTTAAACTCTTTTCAGGAAAGAATTGAACCTCATAAAAACCAACCGGTTCACGGGCCTCTATTAGGTGCAATGACGGATAACACTTCTAAAATCTGGTTTCGTACATGGGATGAATCGAACGTGCAGGTTTCATTGTTTGCTCATGAGAATGGCCGCAAAAAAATAATTGAGGAAACAGCCAGGACAAAGGCAAAAGAGGATTATACTGCCGTTGTAGAGATTGATGGATTAAAACCTGATACCCGTTATTACTACCGGTTAACAATAAATGGAGAGCCATCAGATTCCACCTGGTCGATGAAAACGGTTCCGGCCACTGGCGAACCAGGTGTTTTTAAAGTAGGGTTTGGCGGTTGTTCTGCTTATAATCCAACCTTTGAAAGAATCTGGGATACCATCGCAACGCATGATATGGATGTTTTTCTTACACTGGGGGATAATGTTTACAGTAACCATCATACCTTACCTCAGGTGAACCGGTTTTGCTATTATCAAAGGCAGTCGCGTCCCGAGTTTAAAAGGTTTTCTTCGACTATACCATATTTTGGAATCTGGGACGACCATGATTTTGGAGAAAACGATTCCTATGGTGGCCCCAAAAAGTATGAGCCTGAATGGAAAGTGGATATTTTAAATGTTTTTAAAGAGAACTTTGCTAATCCGTATTATGCTAGTAATGGGCTCCCGGGAGTATATTTCGATTATAAAATTGGCGATGTTCAGTTTTTTATGCTTGATGGCAGGTACTATAGGGAGCCTTCTACACTTGAGGACCCTTCCATGTTAGGAGAAGCTCAAAAAGAATGGTTGAAAAAGGAATTATTAAACTCTAATGCGACTTTCAAAGTGATTGTTTCACCGGTCAACTGGTCAGATGATTCCAAAGGATTGATGGCAGGCCGTATCGATACCTGGGAAGGATATAAAAAAGAACGTGAAGAAATATTCTCTTTTCTCAGCGAGAATAAGATACAGGGTGTATTTCTACTTTCTGCCGACCGGCATCGCCATGATGTATGGAGACACGACCGGGGAAGTGAATATCCGTTGTATGAATTTACAAGCTCTCGTCTGACCAACATACACTACCACGCGCTTATGTCGGAGGCTTTATTTGGTTATAATGAGAAGAATGGCTTTGCAGTGTTGAAATTTAATACAGAAGCAAAATATCCTTATGTTGTTTATACAGTCTATTCAATTGATAACGAATTGATTCAAAGAATTCGGGTTTATTTGCATCAAATGTCTGCTATTAATACAAACGATTGATAAGTAAATATTCCAAATATCTTTAGGAAATAGATTGATTAAAACAAATATGAGTATAGTATAAATTTATTTTTAATAGAAGAAATATGGAAAGAGTTATTTTATTTAAAAAAAGCCGTGAAGGAAACGATTATGAATGGTAGACTCAGTTACTGCACATGGATTTATCATGCCAGGAACATCGTTTTTAGTAAATATGGTAGTGTTTTAAAGTTCATCCACCATTTTCATTTAAATTACTAAGCTAAATGAACAAGACATTCACTTTTCTTTTTACAGGAGTATTCCTTTTTGTTCAATCACATCTTGTTGCCCAGGAGATCTCTAAATCATTTGAATTGCGTTATGTCACTGACAATGTTGATGCTAATGGTGAGACGGATTTTAAAGGTGAGACTGCGGTGTTTGATACTGAGCAACGCATAGAGTTTTTAAATAATTATGCCAGCGTATCTAAATCGTTTTATAATGACCCAAACCTCGATACAAAGGTTATTACCCCAAAAGAAGTATCGAATACGCTAAGAAACCTAAAGTCGCAGCCATTACCTGAGATACGAAACAGAATTTCACTAGACAATTGGAAATACATGGGTTACAAATCCGGACAGCACGAACAACAACAAGCTGACCTGGCCATTTGGAATACCCGAAAGGGGACTGAAATTTATGAAAACTCCCTGCGCTTCAATGAATCAGTAAATATTGATTTTAATTTTCCGATGCAGGCGTGGCGTTCCTCCATTGCGTGGAAAGCAAAGGTTAGTTCAGCTGATGAGAAAGTGGTGTTTAAGTTTTCCGAACGTGGAAAAATATTCGCCACAACCATGGGGTTTGATGAGAATGGACGGTTTTTCTGGTATATAGCTGATAATACAAAGATACAAGGGCCAGCCTATGAAACGGATACATGGTATTCATTTAAAATTGAATTTGATATGGCTGCTGTAAAACGGCGACAGGATTGGATTCGGTTTAACCTCTACATCAACGATGAACTTGTGGCTGATTATGTGCCTATGCAACGGGTAGTAAAAGAAGGTGTGGGTTATACCAATAATTTCATTAGCATGGCCGGGGTAAACAGGATGACTGTGACAGGAAAGCCGGGAACACAACTTGACGAAATGTGGGGCGTAGGATACCAGTACACCCAGCGTGAGCCTCATCCATATATGCCCGAAACCTTTTTAGATGAAGATTTTGAATATAAACCAACATTACATGGCTGGGAACAACCGAGGTATAATGATTTATTATGGAATACCGGTAAACTTCCCATAGTGCATGGTAGTGAACGCTATGCTGAAGAAGATCTTTACCTGAGAAAGAAGGTAAATGCCGGCAGTTTTAAACAGGCATTTTTAAACATTGAAACCCTGGATCCGGGCGGTGAGGTATGGATAAATGGTAAGGTTGCAGCCGTGGTAGGCAACCGTCATCCTCAAAAACTGGATGTTACCCGTTTCCTGAAAGAAGATGAAGAAAACCTCATCGGCATAAAAGTCAACCATTTTTACATAACACCGGGTGTGGGGGAGATAATGCCACATTCATACCTTGATTTTAATATTGGCTGGTTTGCCGGGCGAATGTCGTTGGATTTAATCCCATATCAGCATATCGAAGATGTATTTGTGTATACAACATCCATTGAAAATGAGAGAGCTACAATAAAAGCCCGCATAAAAGTGGATAACGATTACTGGGTATCATTCAGAGGAGAAGCCGAAATAAAATTATTTCCATGGTTTCCTGACGAATCGGATGAACCCGTCGTTTCAACTACATTTCCGGTGACCGTATCCCATGGAGAAAAAACAATTGAACATGAGTTTGATATCGGGAACCCAGCTTTATGGACACCGGAATCGCCCAATTTGTACAAGGTTCAGGTCATCGTAAAGGATAGTACCGGCAACCCGGTTGACGACTATGTGCTGACAACAGG
>CAZZBU010000119.1:0-1361 GCA_964652315.1 uncultured Bacteroidales bacterium | reverse complement strand
ATGATGGTTAAAAAGATGCATGGAAACATGCTTCGTATCCATGCCCATCAATGGCAGTTTCCTGCCCGGGGCATTAATGATCCGCGGTATGCCGAGATGGCTGATCAACTCGGCATTATGCTCATATGGTGTCCTACAGCATGGATTCGCACCGGAAGAGGATGGGGAGATATTGATTTCGATGGGTTTCCAAAATATGTCAGGCAGGTATATAATCACCCAAGTGTGGTTGTGTGGGAAGCAGCCAATCATACACAAAGTTTTAAAAGCATTGATGTAACGGAATCCAATCTTTATTGCGAGAAAGTATACAATACCATTAATCCGGTTGATCCCAGCAGGATTATTTCCTATAATTCATTTATCAGGCACCTGCATTATGGTAATGATGAAGGTACAATTGATCAGGAGGGCAATGCGATTGATCCCACCTGGGCGTGGACTGCCCCCGGAGTTACACGGGGTAACCAGGATTCACCCACCGGCTATGGTAAGGAATGGACGGTGCTGAGAAACTATCCGGGTGAGTACCGGCAGTCGTTCCTTGATAGTGAAGAACGGGCTTATTTTAATTTCGAGCATCAGGAATCCATGGCGCAGCCCAACTGGAACCTGGTGAAAGGCAAGCCCTGGTATAACCTGCATTCTTATGAGTGGTATTACGACGAAGGTAGTATCGGACGAAAGCTTAATACCGGTGAATGGCAGGTAAGCCAGGCCTGGCAGGCGTTTGGAGCTTGGGAGGCCATGAAAAAAATGCGTTACCTCGACTATGATGGGTTTTCGTGGTGCAGCCTGCATGGAGGCGCCAACAGTGCCACCTATAAAAAGCCCCTGATTGATTTTATGGATCATGCAAAACTGGCGTATTGGGCTAATAAAATGGTTTTTCAAAAAACGGTTGCCGGCAGCCACAATGTTGATGTGGTCTATGGGCCTGAGGATAAACTGGAACCCGTAATTATGCATTGGGGTGAAGCGATGGATGTTTTATTATTGGTAGAGATAAAAGATCTGCAAAATAAGGTGTTGGAAACGAAAACCTTTGATAACATACACTTGCAGAAAGGCCGCCATGCCTATAACCTTGACTCCTTCAGGCCTGAGTTGGAAAACAAACGGTATTATGTAATTGAATACACGGTATTGCAAAAATGAGGTGGTTATTTATCCTTAACAAAAACCACCGGCTCACTTAACGCTATGGGATCATGTCTCCTTATTGGTCAATTTGTTATGTTGCCCAGCTAAAAGTTGTATAACAATTAACAGGTTTTACATACAAAATTCTATGAGATGTAATTAACGTTATTTTAAGGTGTTTATTTTCCGAACCAGGGAATCAGTTTAATAGAATGAAA
>CAZZBU010000118.1:0-11837 GCA_964652315.1 uncultured Bacteroidales bacterium | reverse complement strand
AGAAGGAAGATATTTTAGCTTGTTTAAGTTATGCTGCAAATAAGGAAAGAATTGAGTTATCAGCCTGATGAAACTGCTTTTTGATCAAAACCTCTCTCCAAACCATATAAATCAAGTAATGAAAGCCGTTTGCCAACAATCACAAAAAAATCTTTGATTTTGACAAAATAAAGGATTATTATTTTTAAAATATTCTCCAAAGGTTTATTATGAAATGGCTGCGCCATTTGTTGTTTTTTGTCCGCGAATTACGCTAATTAAAAAGCTGTACAACAGCTTTTTTGAAAACGGCGAAGCCGTTAATGTCGCACTTTTAGTGCGACTAAAATTCACGTAATTCGAATAATTCGCGGTCAGAAAAAATAATTGCGCCGCAATTAGTCATTTATTGAGATGTATTTTTTTCAACCCCATTACTTGTTTGTTACTGGCTTATCCAGGTTAGGGTTTTACAAATTATTCTAAAGAATACTCCCTTTTTTACTACTTTTGCACGAAATTTTTAAACTGAATTTTATGAAAGCTTATGTTTTTCCCGGTCAGGGAGCACAGTTTGTGGGTATGGGTAAAGACCTTTACGATACCAACACGCAAGCAAAAGAACTATTTGAAAAAGCGAATGAAATACTTGGTTTTCGCATTACAGATTTAATGTTCGAAGGTACAGACGAAGACCTGAAACAAACAAAAGTAACCCAACCTGCCATATTTCTGCACTCCGTAATTCTGGCAAAAACCCTGGGCGATGATTTTAAACCCGGGGCGGTAGCAGGGCATTCATTAGGTGAGTTTTCCGCCCTTGTTGCCAGTGGTGCACTCTCTTTTGAAGACGGACTTCAACTGGTTTACAAACGTGCACTGGCCATGCAAAAGGCATGTGAAGCCGAACCATCAACCATGGCAGCCATTCTTGGCCTCGAAGACGAGGTGGTTGAAGAAGTTTGTGCCGCAATCGACGACGTAGTGGTAGCTGCCAATTACAACAGTCCGGGCCAGTTGGTAATATCCGGTTCGTTTAAAGGCATTGATGCTGCCATTGAGCAATTGACAGAAAAAGGTGCCAAGCGCGCGTTGAAACTGCCTGTGGGCGGGGCATTTCACTCCCCCCTGATGCAGCCTGCCAAGGACGAGCTGGCAAAAGCCATTAATGAAACATCATTCAGCACACCGGTTTGCCCGGTGTACCAGAATGTGGATGCAGCTCCGCATACCGATCCCGGCGAAATTAAGAAAAACCTGGTTGACCAGCTTACAGCTCCTGTCCGCTGGACACAGACCGTAAAAAACATGCTGGCCGATGGTTTTGATTCGTTTACAGAAGTGGGCCCGGGAAAAGTCCTGCAAGGGTTAATTAAAAAAGTTGACCGTCAGGCAGAAACCATGAGTGCTTAAAAAAATAAGTTGAGGTTATCAAAAAAGAAATGTAAAAATGTGCTGCTGAAAAGACACAGACGAATAATAGAACATCAAGTACCAGACTTCACCTGCATCGGTGAAGAAAAATTTGTGTAAATTCGTGTTATTCGTGGCTAAACAAAAACATTTGCGGATTTTAAGCATTTCTTTTAAATTCCGGCTATTTTCCAATTCCTTTGGGGATGTGGGAATAAAAATACATAATTTTACCCTGAATTCTTAATTCTATAACATGAAAGTCCTTAAGTTTGGTGGTTCCTCTGTAGGAAGTACAGAAATAATCAACGTTGTAAAAAACATCATTCAGAAGCAGGAAAATCCTGCTGTAGTGGTAGTATCAGCTTTCAGAGGTGTGACTGATCAGCTTATTAACCTAAGCACCATGGCCGCTTCCAAAGATGATGCCTACACAACGGAACTTACCCAACTAAGAACACGTCACCTTAACACAGTAAACGAACTTGTGGAGGAAAGCCGGAAGGTAGAAACCATTGATACTGTCACTCATTTTTTGGATGAACTGGAAGATATTCTCCGGGGACTGTACCTGTTGAATGACATCACGCCAAAAATCTATGATTACATCCTGAGTTTTGGCGAAAGGCTCTCGGCTTATATCATTAGTCAGTCCATCGAAGGGGCGATCAACATCGATTGCCGTGAGCTGATAAAAACAGACAGCCGTTTTGGTAACGCCCGCGTTGACTTTGAAAAAACCAATGAACTTATCCGCCAGTATTTTGCCAATGTAAAAGGACTGGTTATTGCTCCGGGATTCATAGCCAGCAACAATAAAGGCGAAACCACTACCCTCGGCCGTGGTGGTTCAGATTATACAGCGTCTATTTTTGCCGCAGCACTCAATGCTGAAGGGCTGGAAATCTGGACCGATGTGGATGGTTTCATGACGGCCGATCCGCGAAAAGTAGACAAAGCATTTGCCATTAAGCACCTCTCCTATGCTGAAGCTATGGAGCTCTCACATTTTGGGGCCAAAGTGATTTATACCCCAACCATTCAGCCGGCACTAACAGAAAAAATTGAAATAAGGATAAAAAACACCTTCAATCCGGATGCTGTCGGTACCCTTATTTCTGCTGATGGGGGCAATGGAAGCCAACGCATGATAAAGGGTATCTCGTCTATTGACAATGTAGACCTGATTACCTTGCAGGGCGCAGGCATGGTAGGTGTACAGGGAACTTCTTCCAAGCTGTTTAGCGCCCTGGCTGAGCAGAACATCAATATCATCCTGATAACCCAGGCTTCTTCAGAATTTTCCATAACCTTTGCGGTAAACCCGCACGACACCGAGCTTGCTTTGGAAGCCATCCGGAAAAAATTTGAAACAGAAATTGCGCTTCGCCATGAGGTGAATATTCTGGTGGAACGTGACCTATCAGTGATTGCCATTGTGGGCGAAAAAATGAAAAATACCCCCGGGATTTCAGCGAACCTTTTTACCTCCCTCGGAAGAAATGGTATAAGCGTCATTGCCACGGCGCAAGGATCTTCAGAGCTTAACATTTCTGTTGTAATCAAACGGGACAGTTTAAAAAAGGCCCTGAATGTTATTCATGAAGGGTTCTTCCTCTCACATTACAAAGAACTACACCTATTTGTTATAGGTGTTGGGAATGTAGGTTCAAACCTGCTTGAGCAGATAAGGAATCAACAATGTAAATTACAGGCTCAGAGCCGGCTTAAGATCAATGTTGTTGGTATCGCCAATTCGCGTAAAATGCATATTGATCCTGAAGGCATCGATTTGGATAAGTATCCTGCACTGCTTGAGGGGGCTACCGAAAAAACAAACATGGATGTCCTGCACAAAAGAATCACGGATTTAAACCTGCGAAACAGTGTTTTTGTGGATTGCACGGCGAATGATGCCATGGCGCAATCCTACCAGCCCATGCTCAACTCCTTTATTTCAGTGGTCACTGCCAATAAAGTGGCCTGTTCATCAGAATACAGCCTGTACGAATCCTTGAAAAAAACAGCTGTGCACCGCAACGTGAAATTCATGTTCGAAACCAACGTAGGTGCCGGATTACCGGTTATTAACACCATCAATGACCTCATCCGCAGTGGGGATAAAATCCTCCGCCTGGAGGCAGTATTATCCGGTACGCTGAATTTTATTTTTAATGAATTGAGTGCTGATATCCCCATGAGTAAAGCCATCCTGATGGCCAAGGAAAAGGGTTTTTCAGAACCTGATCCACGAATTGATTTAAGCGGCATTGATGTAGTAAGGAAAATCATTATCCTTGCACGTGAAGCAGGTTATCAGATTGAACAAAGCGATGTTACTATCAATAAATTCCTTCCGGATGGTTGCTTTGAAGGTTCGATGGATGATTTCTGGGAGAAAGTAAAATCTTATGATGCTGATTTTGAAGAACGCCGCAAAGCCCTTGTAAAACAACACAAAAAATGGCGGTTTGTAGCATTACTCAATGAAGGCAAAGCCAGTGTCGGACTTGAAGAAGTGGACAGCTCACATCCCTCTTATCCTTTGGAAGGTTCAAACAACATCGTACTATTAACCACAGAGCGTTACAATGAAGCCCCCATGGTTATCAGAGGATATGGGGCCGGTGCCGATGTAACCGCCGCTGGTGTGTTTGCTGACATTATGCGGGTGGCGAATATATAGAAGCTGATGGCTGATAGCTGATGGCTGATAGCTGATAGCTGATGGCTGATAGCTGATAGCTGATGGCTGATAGCTGATAGCTGATGGCTGAAAGTGTGACCATGCCTGAATAAAACTAACCATGAACAAAAGCCCGGTACGGGCGCAACATAATAGCCAGGAGTTTCAACCCCTGGTAAAGATATCGAAGATATCATCGCAGCAATTACCAGGTTGCCATGAAACGTCTGCTTCACATGCTGCGAAATAAAGTGAGGCCGAATAAGAAAAAAACTCAGCGGTGTTAATGATCTCACTGTATTTCCATCGCGATGAAAAGTTCATCAGAATGTTATGATAACCTGTCAACAAAAATGGTATGGGTAATGTCCGAAGACGTGAGACCGAAGTAAAATGAAATCTGTTCTCTTTCTTCGGTCTTCCGTCTCCCGACTTCGGTCTAATTAATTTTATCTTTTGCTCAATCCCTCAGTATAATTCCCAGCCAGGTTAACCAGCCTTATAAACTCACTGCGGTATCCCTCCTCATCTTCACCGCGGGCATCACGGGCCATGGATACAACATCATCATAATTGACTTCACCGATGAAATCAGATTCACGCAGGAGCATGCCAAACTGAGCCACTGAGGCAGCAAACCGCAAGTTATCGCTGGTTTGGTTAAATGGAATGGATTCATTTAAAACAGGGTGACTGATGAGTTTGCTCTTGTGACCATCGGGCTCCTTGTATCGCAAATTGATGGTTAGCAACTCTGCTGACAAACCTGGTTTTTCTTTAACCTCAGGCTGTTGCTGATAGCGAAGCGTTCTGCCACCTGAGTTTCCGCTTCCCTGTAGCTCAATCTCATACAATGCAGTTACGGAATGCCCGGCACCGAGTTCGCCGGCATCTTTCTTGTCATCATCAAAGTCTTCTTCATTGAGCAAGCGGTTTTCATAACCTATCAAACGGTATGCTTTTACATGTTCGGGATTGAACTCAACCTGCAATTTTACATCCCTGGCAATGGTGAACAATGTGCCGCCAAACTCGCTCACCAATACTTTTTGTGCTTCCTGAATGTTATCAATGTACGCATAGTTGCCATTACCTTTATTTGCTATGATTTCCATTTTATCATCCTTATAATTGCCCATGCCATAACCAAGAACTGAAATGAAAATACCCTTCTCCCGTTCTTTTTCAATCAACCGTTCCATCTCGGCGTTACTGGATGAACCCACGTTGAAATCACCATCAGAAGCCAGGATGATGCGGTTGTTTCCACCATCGATAAAGTTTTCCGAAGCAACTTTATACGCCAGTTTTAATCCGGCCCCACCGGCAGTTGAACCGCCAGCTTGTAACTGATCAAGTGCATCAATGATGGTAGTTTTATGATCACCGGGTGTTGATGGAAGCACGATTCCCGAACTGCCGGCATAGACCACCATGGCTACCTTATCTTCAGGGCGGAGTTGATTTACCAGCAGTTTGAGCGAAGATTTTAATAAAGGCAACTTGTTGTAAGCATGCATGGATCCACTCACATCAATCAAAAACACAATGTTGGAAGGCGGAATTTCTTCAGCAGGAATACGTTTTCCTTGCAGGCCTATCATCACCAACTGGTTATCATTATTCCACGGGCATTCCGTAAGCTCGGTATGCACAGCAAAAGGCTCTTCGCCTGTTGGTTCGGCATATTCATACGTGAAATAATTGATCATCTCTTCAATACGCACAGCATCCTTTGGGGGCAACGAACCCTGGTTCAGGAACCGGCGCACATTGCTGTACGATGCCGCATCCACATCAATAGAAAAGGTGGACAAAGGATTCAGGCTAACATCCCGGAAACCGTTCTCATGGATAGTACTATAACCTTCGGTATTAAAATTTGTGTGCCGTTGACTTTCATAATCAGCAACCATGAATGCCTGATTGCTTTCTTTTTTTGTAAAGATGTTAGCTGCTGAGGAAGCCAGTCCCCGGATTTTAATCCCTGAGTTCACAACAACTACCTCTTCCAGGTTTACATTATCCGGTACTAAGGTAACCATAAGGGTAGTTTTGCCTTCGATCTTTATTTCCTGTTGCACAAAACCAACATAAGAAAATACCAGGGTGGCATCCGGAGAATTCGTGACTATGGTAAACTCACCATTCAAATCCGTAATTGTACCATTGGTTGTGTTTTTTTCAATTACGTTTACACCTGGCAAGGCTTGCTTGTTTTCATCCATTACCTTTCCGGTAACCTTATGGGTAGCATTCAACATACTGGTGAATCCAACCATTAAAATTGTTATAAAAAACAAAATGCTTAATTTTTTCATGACGGTAATTTTTTTTGTTTGTACTTTTAAACCTGTTATCTTCATGCACGAAAGATTCTGTTTGGATAATGAAAAGAGGACAACAATTCCATAAAAAAAAGCATACTTTCTCTGTTTTTATTCCGCAACCCATTGATTATCATAATACATGTCTTTGTTAAAAAAATCAAAAAACAGGACGGATTATTCTGATACCGAAATAATCGATGCGTATAAACGTAATCATGACATGCACTGGGTGGCTGAATTGATTAACCGCTATCAACTGAATATTCTCGGGGTCGGATTAAAATACCTCAAGGACCGGGAAGATGCCCGCGATTTAGTAATCGAAATTTTTGAAATCCTTACGGAAGAACTCTTGCACCCCACACGGGATTATCCTGCTTTTAAATCATGGTTGTATGTCGTCACAAAAAACGTTTGCCTGATGAAATTGCGACGCAAAAAATCGGAATCAAGGAAAAAAGAAGCATTTTTGCCATCAGAAAATATGGAATCAGCCACCTATTTGCATTATCTCGACGAAGAAACAGAAAACGAAGTCATGCAACAGAAGATGGCCGATTGTATGGCCCGGTTAAAAGATGAACAAAAAATCTGTATTGAGTTGTTTTACTTTAAGAAAAGAACATATCAGGAAATTGCTGTTGAATGTGCTTTTGATGAAAAAAAGGTAAAGAGTTATATTCAGAATGCAAAGCGCAACTTAAAGATTTGCCTGGAAGAAAATGAGTAAAAAGAATTGGCATAACGATAAATTATTCAATCAACGATTGCTTGATTACCTCAACGGAAAACTATCCGAAGAGGAAAAGTATGCTTTTGAAAAACAGATCAACCAGGACGAGTTTGACCTCGAGGCACTGGAAGGACTGGAAGAATATAATACTGGGGATATCCAGGAAGATATTCATAATATTCAGGAAAGGCTCAACCAAAAAACAAACCAGAAAGTTATTCCGCTGTACCGGCGCATTGGAACCATTGCTGCGACCATTGGCATTTTAATGGTAGGCTTCGGCACCTGGTATTTGGTTACGCAGGACAAAACCGCCCAACAACTGGCTGATGCTCCTGAAGTGGAGGCTCCGGTATATGAGGAAGCACCTGCCGAGGAAGAATCACTGCAGATGGACACAGGCGAAACGGAAAATATAATAACAAAAAAAGAACCTGCAGCCGATGCCGAGAAAGGTATTGAAAAAGACACAAAACCAGCAGAGGATGTGACCACTGAAAAACCTGCGGAAACGAAAAAAACAGAAGACGAGGGCCGGTATGATTTTGTGATAGCAGAAGAAATGGAAAATACGGCAATGGCAGACATTCATCCGGATCCGGAGCAGGAAGAAGTCGCCGTACCACAAATACGTCCGGCGGAAAACACCCGCAAAACAGAACAAATTGCCAAAGAAGATACAACCCAGCCCGTAATTATGATAAGAGGGCTGGCATCCGCGGTTACAAAAAAACAAATCCAGGATGAACTTACGGTAAGCGGAAGAATCTTTACGAAAGGAACGGATGAAGCCATACCGGGTGCAAGTGTGTTTATTCAGGGAACAGAAATTGGAACAGTAAGCGATTTGGATGGAAATTTCACCCTCAACATTCCACCTGAGCATCAGGGAGAAACCTTACAGGTGGCTTTTATTGGATATATCACCGAGGAATTTCCGGTAGTGGATCAGGAAATTGAAATTGAAATGGAGCCAAGCCTCGTGGCGCTTGAAGAAGTCGTTGTGACGGGTGTAACAAGGCAAAAAGCAGTCCATAATACAGGATCGGTCTCAAAAATTGAGCTGGATAAAGAGTATGAAAACAACAATCGCCGGGCACATCCTGAGGGCGGGTATATTGCCTTTAACAAATACCTGAAAGATAACATCAGGTTACCGGAAGCTCATGGTTCAGATGACACCTTTATCGTGAAACTCACTTTAAGCATAAACGCCCGTGGAAAAATAACACACATTGAGATTTGGGAATCACCCGGGAAAGCATATACCGAAGAAGCCAAACGATTAATAATGAACGGTCCGGCATGGAACCCGCGAATTATCGATGGCGGAAAAGTAAAAAGCGAAGTAACCCTGAAAATTAAATTTAAGGAATGATTAAAGGAGTGATATTCGATCTGGATGGATTGCTAATCGATTCAGAGCCCCTATGGAAAGAAGCCGAGATGAAGGCCTTCAAAGAAGTTGGCATTGAACTGAACCTTGACATGTGCGCACAGACTACCGGTCTGGACACCAACGATGTAGTGAAGCACTGGTATGCCTACAAACCCTGGGATAACCTGTCATTTGAAGAAGTAAAACACAACATCGAAGGGAACATCATTGATCTAATCCTGGAAAAAGGCAATAAGAAACCCGGTGTGGATTATATCGTCAATTTTTTTCTTGATAAAAACCTGCCCCTGGCCGTGGCTTCCTCCTCGAATACCGAAATCATTGAAACCGTGCTGAAAAAATTCGAAATGCGGCACCATTTTCAGGTGGTACATTCCTCGGAGCACGAAGCACTGGGCAAACCCAATCCGGCCGTGTACATTACCACCTGCCAGAAACTGGGTATTAATCCAACAGAAACCCTGGCCTTTGAAGATTCATTTTATGGCTTGCTGGCCGCTAAATCAGCCCGACTCAAAGCAGTAGTCGTCCCGGATGATGGAGAATTTGACAATCCCAAATTTATAATTGCAGAGGCAAAGCTTAACAGCCTGAAAGATTTTGATGAAGCACTTTGGAGGAAGTTGGGTGATGAATAGGCCGGAGGTAAGGATAGAGCAAAGAAAAAAGTAGAATTTGAACCGCAAAGACGCTCCCGATAGCTATCGGGAGGCGCAGAGCGTAACGCGCTATTTCTTCTATAACACTCATTATCCAAAATACACGGAATCTTGAACTGATTAAATTCACTATACAAACCCCGGTTATTTAGAACCCATATAAACTACACCTAAGGGGGGGGTAAAAACTTCATTATTAGTTTGTTATGAATATATCTCAAAAACACCTCTTGACTCGTATTGTTTTTTACCATAACATTGTATAAACAATTTTTAACACTATATTAACACTAACTAAAAAAATACGATTCATTATGAAACGAACCTATAGCATTATAATTATTTTTTTATACTGTGTCGTAATTGTAAACGGTCAAATTATCAATGTCAAATCAAAAGCTGTAAATCCGGACGACTCTGTTGTTATCCGATTAGATGATTATAGAGGAGATTTACAGTGGCAGGATTCCGCAGATAGTATAACCTGGAAAGACATTGATAATGCTACACTTGATACGATTTTGGTTGTTACCGATCATACTAGATGGGTCAGAGCTATAGTAACTGCAGGGAACTGTGAACCCTTTATTTCGGATATACTTGAAATAATAGTAAACCCAATAGTATATGGTTCTGTCAGCGATATTGACGGAAACATTTATAAAACAATTACCCTGGGTAAACAGGTTTGGATGGCTGAAAACCTTAGAGTAACCAGGTATGCCGATGGAACACAGATCCCCCTGGTTACCGACGATATAAAATGGGAGGAATTAGGTGATACAGCCAGGGCGTATTGCTGGTACAATCACGATAGTGTCGGCTATGCTCAGACCTTTGGCGCATTATATACCTGGGCCGCAGCTACGAATAGTGAAAGCGATGAAACCAAGCCTGATGGGGTACAAGGTGCATGCCCTGCCGGTTGGCATATTCCTACCGATGCAGAATGGTCCGAATTTGAAAATTACCTAATCGCCAATGGTTTTAACTTTGATGGTTCAACTACAGAAAATAAAGTTGGAAAATCCTTGGCAACAAATACAGGCTGGGAACCTGATTATACAACAGGTAATGTAGGTAATGATCTTCAAACCAATAACATTAGTGGTTTTTCAGCTTTTCCGAGCCATTCGCGTGACCCAAACAATGGCTTTTTCATTATCTGGCGTCCCAGATGTTCCTGGTGGAGTAGTACTGAATATATCGTAGAAGATGAGACATTTGTTTATATACGAAGTTTGAAGCATGATCGACCGGATTTGTATCGTGTCCTAGGTTTAAAGCCATCAGGATTCAGTATACGTTGTCTAAAAGATAGCGAGAATTAACGTGGTTTTTCGGCTGGTACAAATCTCTTGTTTACAATAATACAAGACGATGTTAATAATAATTGCTTAATTATCAGCAATATCTACATGTGAGGGCAAATCTAATAATGATAAAAAGACATTCAATAATATCAAATCAAGTTAATTATGAAGCCATTATTCACAACATTAGCCTATATAATTGTTTTGGCAGTATATACTAATACAGTAAGTGCTCAAATAATTTATATCGATTTAAACATTGAACAACCCAATGTGGAAGACTGTATTACAAACATTGAAACCAACTTTCAAGTGGAAAACATAAAAGTTTACCCAAACCCTGTTAAAGGCTTATTTACAGTAACGCTTAACAAATCAATTGTTAATGCGCAGTTAAAAATGTCAATTTATAACCTTAACGGGAAGGAGATCTTCACTGAAGAATTCAAAGCCGATCATACTAAGTTTGAAAAGAATATTGATTTATCAGGCCATCCTTCTGGAATATACTTATTAACTATAAACTCAAAAGAAAAGTATTACAGAGCAGAAATCATATTAAAATGAAATACAACATCTTAATAGTAGTATTAGTATTCGCCATACAATTTTTTAGCTGCGAAGAAGAAACTCCTAACCCTCAAACAGCACAAAACTGTTTTGAGGTGACCGATAATTTCAATGAATCTCCCAATCTTGAAAGCACCTGGAAATTTCTGGGTTTTGTAAGCAACCTCACCGGGGAGGAAGCCTGTTTTCCTGTAGGATTGGATGATATATCGGTTAGTTTTGATGCCTATAACCGGGTTAATATCGCCAGCCTGTGCAATGCCTATTCCGGGCATTATGTGCTGAATGATCCAGGCAAACTAAAGGTTGGCGATGTGCTATTCAGGTTAAATGAATGCATATCCGATAGCAGCAAACAATGGGAACGGGAGTTTTTGCAAAATCTGGAAGAAACAACCGGATTTGAGATTACCACCGATATCCTAACCCTATACACTGGTGCCAGTTATGATTTAAAATTCAGGTACGAGAGTGAAAATACCATTGAAACCCCAACATGCTTTGATATTGAAAACAATGTGGAAGATGTGGATTTAACCCGGAAATGGATTTTCCTGGGCTATATTGATGATGGCAACCATTGTAAACCGGATATTGATTTTGAGATGCACCTTGGTTTTACAAACGCAGATTCTTTATATGGGCAGGCCGGGAATTTTGGTTTTGGCACCTATCAACTTTTTGAGCATGATTCCATCGATTTAAAATTTTCAACATATGCCATGTATTTTATAAATGATACGATCAGGTACTGG
>CAZZBU010000117.1:5265-11894 GCA_964652315.1 uncultured Bacteroidales bacterium | reverse complement strand
GATTCCATTAATCTACCACCCGGATTTGAAATTGAATTATATGCCACCGATGTGGACAATGCCCGCTCTCTGGCTTTGGGCGACAAAGGTACTGTGTTCGTTGGAAGCCGGAGTGCCGGTAAGGTGTATGCCCTCCTAGACAAAAATAACGATTACAAAGCCGATGAAACAATCGTCATCGCCAGTGGCTTAAACAGTCCCAACGGAGTCGCATTCCGTAACGGCGATTTATATGTGGCTGAAATCAGCCGGATAATTAAGTTTACGGATATTGAAGAGCGGTTGACTGATCCGCCGGCCTATGAAGTGGTAAACGATGAATTCCCGGATGACGGGCACCATGGATGGAAATACATTGCTTTTGGCCCGGACGATAAGCTTTATGTCCCTGTTGGGGCTCCCTGTAACATCTGCCTCTCTGACGATGAAATATTTGCTTCCATCACCCGCATGGATCCCGATGGCACCAATCATGAGATTTTTGCTCAAGGTATACGTAACACCGTTGGGTTCGACTGGCACCCTGAAACTGACGAGCTATGGTTCACTGACAACGGCCGCGACTGGATGGGCGATAACGAGCCACCTGATGAGCTTAACCGCGCTCCACAATCAGGATTACATTTTGGTTATCCCTTTTGTCATGGTGGTGACCTCCCGGATCCAAAATTTGGCGATCAACGCAATTGTGAAGAATTTGTATCACCTGTTCAGAACCTTGGGCCCCATGTAGCCGCCCTGGGCATGAAGTTTTATACCGGAAACATGTTCCCATCTGAATACAAGCAACAGGTTTTCATAGCTGAACATGGTTCATGGAACCGGGCAACTCCTATAGGTTACAGAATCATGCTGGTTAAACTGGATGGCAACAGGGCACTGTCATACGAACCCTTTGCTGAGGGATGGCTACAAGGCAGCCGTGCGTGGGGCCGACCGGTAGATATCCTTCAAATTTCGGATGGTTCCCTGTTGGTTTCCGATGATGCTGCCAATGCAATATACAGAATTTCATATCAATCTGAACCCACTCAATAAATGAAATCGGCTCCGGTTATTACCGTCACATTTTTCCGTTTTGAAGGGATTAAAAATAAATTCTGGGCATTCACTATGATGCGGTTAGCGCATAAACACATGAAAAACATCAAAGGACTTAAGTTTTACAGATTAATGGGCACAGGCAGAGGCCTTGGCTTCGATTGGAAGGCCGATTTCTCTTCATACGCCTTCCTTGCAGCCTGCGAAAATGAAAATCAGGCACACAAATTTATAGCTGATTCAGCTTTTTTTCAAAAATATCAAAGCCGGGCGAAAGAACTTTTCACCGTTTTTATGCAACCAATGCGTGCTCATGGACAATGGGATGGAGAAACTCCTTTCCACCCGGTTGGTGATGCCGCAGGGAAAATGATTGGAGTGATTACCAGGGCCACCATTAAAAATCGCCACCTGGTGCGGTTTTGGCGCAATGTACCACACGCTTCGCATTCACTTAAAAACAGCAAAGGATTGCTCTTTGCCAAAGGCATAGGAGAATGGCCATTTAAATATATGGCCACCTTTAGTTTATGGGAAGATGAAGCCTCCATGCAGTCCTATGCCTATCAATCTGAGGGACATAGAAAGGTGATAAACAAAACCCGTAAGCTGAACTGGTTTAAAGAAGACCTTTTTGCCCGTTTCAGGCCTTATAAATTTGAAGGTACATGGAAGGGCAAAGCGCTATCCACTTAGTCCGGGCTAAACCAGAATTAAAATGACTTAAATTTTCTCAAAAACAGCGGTTTTTTAATCTTGATCGGTGATTTTCGACCTGTCCTGAATTTTTATGAAGAAAAAAATGTTGGTTTTTCACGTCTCTGTGTTTAATTCTATCTCAGGTGCCATGCTTGTTACCTGCAATTTTCAGCCTGTGAGTTTAAATAACGTCTGAAATACGTTTTCCCCGGCTGGTCTGGATTCTTTTTGAGGTTTTGTAATGTTTTCTCATTTTTGTGCTATATTTAACGTCTCAAATTTTAATACTTCGTACAAAATGACAAACAAAGAAGTTAAAATCTCCCTTGGAGAAAAAATAGGTTATAGTTTAGGTGATCTGGCGGCCAATCTGGTTTTTCAAACCCTGATAACCTACCTGGCATTTTTCTATACAGATATTTACGGCCTGAAAAACAATGACGCATCGATTATTATGCTCGTTGTCGGACTTGCTGCGGCATTTCTTTTTAATCCTATTGTTGGTGCCCTGGCAGACAGGACCGAGTCACGATGGGGAAAGTTTCGTCCATGGATTCTTTATACATCAGTTCCATTGGGTATCATGGCACTGTTGGCTTTTTCAACCCCGGATTTTTCTTATAAAGGTAAACTAATTTATGCCGCCGGTACTTATACTTTACTGTTGTTGTTCTATGCTGCCAATAACCTGCCTTATGCAGCTTTAAGTGGTGTGATTACCGGTAAGATGGCCGAACGGAACAGTATTTCTTCTATCCGGTTTGTTGCCGTATTGTTTGCACAGTTCTTCGTGCAGGTTTTCATGCTTCCAATTATCGAATTTGCAGGTGGAGGTGATAAAGCGGCGGGTATCGAAGAGGTTATTACCTGGATGGCCATTATCGGAACCGTAATGTTGTTAATTACCTTCTTTTCAACGAGAGAACGTATTGTGCCTAAGCCCGAACAAAAATCATCACTTAAAGAGGATTTGACCGATTTATTTGGAAACAGGCCGTGGGTGATTATGTTGGTCCTGACGATTCTGGTTTTTATTACCCTGGCAATGAAGGGGGGGGCATATGTATATTATTTTAAATATTATGTGGAGGATGCTGCCCTGGCCCAATTTATCAGTCCTATCATTAACTCACTATCAGCAATTGGTGTGAACTTTTTTGGTTCTGACCCGATGTCGGCCGGATTTGGTTTGTTTAATGCCGGTGGTATTATTTTTATGATTATTGGATTGTCTTTCTCGAAAAAGCTGGCAGACAAGTACGGTAAAAGAGATGTGTTTGGAACGGCTTTATTTATCTCCACCTTATTTATTCTTGTATTTGTATTTTTTCCTCCTACTGGTATAGCGCTAATATTTGCATCGCAGATATTGCATGGTTTCTTTTATGGTATCACCGTTCCTATCCTTTGGGCTATGATTGCCGATGTTGCCGACTACTCAGAATGGAGGACGAATCGCCGGGCAACGGCCATTATTTTTTCAGCCATGATGGTAGGGTTAAAAGCCGGTTTATCTATCGGCGGGGCTTTAGTTGCCTGGATTTTAGGGCTTTATGGGTATATTAGTAAGGAAGATCTGCTTCCGGGACAGGTATTGGAACAGGTTCAACCTGAAACCGTCTCTGCCGGTGCCAAAATGCTTGTCAGTGTTTATGCAGCCATTCCGTTTTTAATTGGTGTAGGGTTGCTGTTTTTCTATTCCATTAACAAAAAAATGGAAGTGGAGATTGAAACCGACTTATCTGCCCGTCGCAAAGCAGTTACAGGAAACTTAACTGAAGATCAGATAGAACCCAGAGACTAATGAAAGCAAATTTTAAATCAGTAATTTTATTTGCGGTTGCAGGTTTTTACATTTCATCCTGTAATCCGCAAAATACTCCGGAGCCCGGATTAAAAGACGCTCTGGAAGGAAATTTTCTGATGGGGACCGCAATGAATGGTCGACAGATTTTTGGAGAAGACACAGCTTCTTTGGAGATTATCCACAAACATTTTAATTCGATTGTTGCAGAAAATTGCATGAAGAGTGGCCCTATTCAACCAAGGCAGGACGAATACGACTTTGACTGCGCCGATAAATTTGTTGAGTTTGGTTTGGAAAACGACATGTACACCGTGGGTCACTGTCTTGTCTGGCACTCACAGGCACCACGATGGTTGTTTTTTGATGAGGAGGGGAATGATGTAAACCGTGATACCCTTATTCAACGAATGAAGACTCACATCTATACAGTGGTGGGACGGTATAAAGGTAAAATCGACTGCTGGGATGTGGTTAATGAAGCCTTTGAAGATGATGGTTCCTGGCGTAAGACAAAATTTTACGAGATTATTGGCGAAGATTACATTGAACTGGCCTTTAAATTTACACAGGAGGCTGATCCGGAAGCAGAATTGCTTTATAACGATTATTCCATGTTTCATAAGGGCAGGAGAGAGGCTGTTGTAAACCTTGTTAATGATTTGAAATCAAATGGGATCAGAATCGACGGAGTAGGCATGCAGGCACATGTTGGTATGGATTATCCTCCGTTGGATGAGTTTGAAAAAAGCATTCAGGCTTTTGCTGATGCTGGTGTGGATGTGCACATCACCGAATTGGATTTGACTGCAATACCCTTTCCCAGTGGAAACGTTGGTGCCGACATCTCAGCAAGTTTTGAATACCAGCAGAAGATGAACCCCTATGCCGAAGGGTTACCCGATTCAGCCAGGGTTGCCATTCATAACCGGTATATGGATTTCTTTGATCTTTTCCTCAAACATAACGATAAAATAAAGCGGGTAACTATGTGGGGTGTGGCTGATCATCAATCCTGGCGGAACAATTGGCCAATACGTGGAAGAATGGACTTTCCTTTACTTTTCGACCGGGAGTATCAGGCAAAACCTATCGTGGATTCTATCATTAAAGCAGCTAATAACCTGGCTGAATAAAATAAATGGCGTAATCTGACTGGTTATGGTGATATGGAAGAAATAAAAAAAATGAATTTGAATTTAGATTTATTCGCCGTAAATTTAAATGAAGCATAAAATTGAAAATCAAAAAAAAATAATTAATTATGAAAGAACCGAGATACCTGGTAGACCACATGTGGACAGCAGATCCGGCTGCTCATGTGTTTAACGGAAAGCTTTATATCTATCCTTCCCATGATATTGAGTCGGGGATACCAGAAAATGATAAGGGCGATCATTTTGATATGCGTGATTATCACGTGCTTTCCATGGATTCCATCGATGGTGAGGTAACCGATCATGGCGTTGCTTTGGATATTAAAGATGTACCCTGGGCTGGCCGGCAAATGTGGGATACCGATGCTGCTGAAAAGAACGGGAAATACTACCTCTATTTTCCGGTGAAAGACAAAACCGATATTTTCCGTATCGGAGTTGCTATTAGCGACAAACCGGAAGGTCCTTTTAAGGCCGAACCCCATCCGATAATAGGAAGCTACAGCATCGATCCGGCAGTTTTTAAAGATGATGATGGTAAATATTACATGTATTTTGGTGGCCTTTGGGGCGGACAGCTTCAACGCTATCGCGACAACAAAGCCCAGGAATGTGGTGAAGAACCTGCCGATAACGAACCGGCTCTATGTGCTAAGGTTGCCCTGATGAGCGATAATATGCTCGGCTTTGCTGAGGAACCAAAGGATGTTGTAATCCTTGATGAGAATGGTAAACCCCTTACGGCAGGTGACCATGATCGTCGGTTCTTTGAGGCCTCCTGGTTGCATAAATACAATGGAAAGTACTACTTCTCCTACTCAACCGGAAATACCCATTACCTGTGCTATGCCATTGGTGATAATCCTTATGGGCCTTTCACCTACCAGGGTGTAATTCTAACCCCCGTGGTTGGCTGGACTACCCATCATTCCATCGTTGAATTTAAAGGGAAATGGTATCTTTTCCATCACGACTGCGTACCCTCCGGAGGGAAAACCTGGCTCCGCAGCCTGAAAGTTGTGGAACTGGAATACAACGAAGATGGTACCATCAAAACCATTGAAGGAACTGCAGGAGAATAATTGAGTGGTGATTGGTGAAGGGTAATCAGTGGATCAGTAGGATCAGTGATCAGTAGATAAGTAATCGGTAATCAGTGGAATAGTTTCACCAACCTTTTCACCGTTTACCGTTTACCCCTTACCGCTTACCGTTTACCGTTCACTGTTTCACTGTTTCACTGGCAAAATAAGTTTACTTTTGCAATCATTGAATATATCATTTTACCTATCGAAGCGCATTGTTCGATTAATAGTTTGTATTCATCTTGATTAATA
This sequence comes from uncultured Bacteroidales bacterium, assembly GCA_964652315.1. Classification (GTDB taxonomy): domain Bacteria; phylum Bacteroidota; class Bacteroidia; order Bacteroidales; family JAAAOM01; genus CAZZBU01. The sequence continues at coordinate 5,856 of CAZZBU010000117.1, read as the reverse complement.
TAATTACATTCCTTAGAAATCTCGAGCCAATGCTGTGTTTCAAGCTGTTCAGAATCAGCGTCTGTCAACTTTGATATAAAGTGCGTGGATACTATCTTTTACCCCATGATTCAGCTAATTGGGCACCTATTGAACGAGAAGAACGCCTGATTTGATCAACAAGAACATACTTTTCTTCCTTTGGGAATCTCTTAGTAACTTCAAATATTTCTATTGTAAGATTATGTGCTTGTTTGTAAACCTCAAGCTCCTTAAAATGGTTAACATAGGCCATAAAAGAGTTGTTTTAATGTAAATTTAGAAAAAAAAGTAATCAATAAACCAGTTTCCCTGTTTTACTGCTTACCGATTACCGTTTACCGATTACCGATTACCGTTTTACTGCTACTCACCATCTTCAGCCACCAGCCAACACCTGTTATGTGCTAACATCAAGCTTTTCGCGATACTCTCCCAGCTTATCTTTCTGCTCCTTCGAAAGTTCGGGTAGCCTTATGTCCATCCTGTTCAGGGTTTCTATGATGATTTGCATCAGGACAATCCGGGTATACCACTTGGTGTCAGCCGGCACAATATGCCATGGGGCATGGT
>CAZZBU010000117.1:0-5165 GCA_964652315.1 uncultured Bacteroidales bacterium | reverse complement strand
ACAATCCGGGTATACCACTTGGTGTCAGCCGGCACAATATGCCATGGGGCATGGTCTGTTGAGGTTTTGTTGATAGCCTTTTCATAGGCCTGCTGGTAATCATCCCAAAAAGCCCTTTCTTTGACGTCATCAGATGAGAATTTCCAGTTTTTTTCTTCGTTGTCAATGCGTTTCAAAAAGCGTTTTTTTTGTTTTTCTTTCGAGAGGTGCAGGAAAAATTTCAGGATGGTAGTTCCGTTTTCAGCAACAGTCTTTTCAAAGGCATTGATATGTTCATACCGCTTTTCCCAGAAATCCTCAGTTATATCTTCCACGGTATTTATTCCTTTCAGGCGTTCTTTTAAGATATATTCAGGATGCACTTTGGTTATCAATACATTTTCATAGTGCGAGCGGTTAAAGATGCCGATATCACCCCGGGCCGGAATCCGGGTATAATGCCGCCACAGGAAATCATGTTCCAGTTCGTTTACAGTAGGCGTTTTAAAGCTGTGTACCTTACACCCCTGGGCATTCACCCCGCGGAACACGTGCTTGATAGCGCTGTCTTTGCCACCGGCATCCATGGCTTGAAACACAATGAGCAAGGATTGTTTGTTCTCGGCATACAGCCTGTACTGAAGCTTTTGCAGGATATCAGTATCGGCTTTGAGTTTTTTTTGGGCTTCTTTTTTATCGCTAATCCCTTCTTTTAAATCGGTATCAAAACTATCCAGGCTGATGATGGTTCCTGGGTTGACTTTAAACAGGGCGGTATTTAATTTGCTTTCAGACATACATCAGCGGTTTTTCATTAATTTCCAAACAATACATCCCTATATCTTATCATAACAGGAAGAATAGGATAAATGTTGAAGAAATTTGACCGAGGTTTAATTTGTCCTTGCCCTTTCTATAACCAATAATACTTTTAATATTGATGGCATTCCATTTTATTTAAATATCACTTAAGGCTTTGCAAACACCTCCAGTTCTGCCAAAGTAGCCGGATTTCCTTTGCCACGTACAAACTCAATTTTCACATACCTGGCATTTACAGTCTTAGGCTGCACCAGAGCGAAGGCTTTCCTGGCAACCGACTGCGGTTTTCATGGATTTCCCAATGTTGATTATCATTGGAATAGAGAGTTAGGAAAAACAATTCTGAAAATTTTACTGTTTAAACATTGAACCTGAGAACATGATATAACAAAGTAGGCCTGATATTATGACGCGCTCCCTCAATATGATAATCAAATTTTTACCACAATTTTAAATACTTCAGCTATGGAGGAGACAGTTAACGATGTATTCCTATTATTACAATCAAAAATAGAAAACTGGGTAGATACCTTCATTACTATGTTGCCCAACCTTGTGGTAGCTGTTCTTTTAATCGTGCTTTTTTATTTTTTAGCCCGTTTTTCCAGAAATATTTTGCAGCGTGCTTTATTCAGGGTTACAAAAAACGAAGCCATCATTAATCTTGCAGGTTCCATAATTTTTTTGGTAATAGTCACTGCCGGTTTTTTCATAGCGCTTGGTATTTTAAATCTGGACAAAACAGTGACTTCCCTTCTGGCTGGTGTGGGTATCATTGGACTGGCACTGGGCTTTGCATTTAGAGATATTGCAGCCAATTTCCTGTCAGGATTTTATATAGCTATTAAAAGCCCCATTAATGTGGGCGATATGATTCAGTACAATGAATCCTATGGCACAGTCAAAGAAATTGGGCTAAGGGCTACCAGGCTTAAAACACTTCAGGGTCAGGATATCGTGATCCCTAACCGGCTCATCATTGAAAACCGGTATACCCACTTTACAGTCAATAAAGAAAGAAGAATTGACCTTGACGTAGGCATTTCTTATGGTGACGATCTCGAAAAAGCTGAAAAGGTAACCCTTGAAGCCATAAATAAAATTGATTCCATAAAAAAGGATAAACCGGTTGACCTGTATTATCTGGCATTTGGTAACAGTTCCATTAATTTTGTTGTGCGTTACTGGGTGGATTTTTATAAGGAAACAGATTACCTCTTCGCATTGAGCCAGGGCATAAAAAACATTAAAAAAGCGTACATAGAACATGGTATCACCATTACCTTCCCAATCAGAACCCTGGATTTTGGTATTAAAGGAGGAAAAACCCTGGCTGATATGCTGAAAGAAACCAGGCTTATTCAGGATCAAAAGGGCGATAACGATTAAATAAATGCAAGGTATCGTTTCTTACCAATAGTTTGGTGGATGTCGCTCTTTAGGTTTGATAAAAACAACAGGCATAACATATGGCATGTTATCTTTCTACTTGATCCGGCAAATAGCTTCAAGATTGAAAGAATGAAAGATTGATGCAATCTCAGCATAAATTATAATTCCACCGAATTTAATTAGCCTGATAATCCTCAAGCAAAATAACCTCTGTCATCTGTATTTCTCCCAGTGCCTCACCTTCATGATTGGTGAGCAGTTGCCGCTCATGGTGGATCTCCGTTTTTACCATACCGATGTCAGAAAACCATTCTGTTGTTGTTAAACCATCATATGCATCGTTATTTAGATATTCCCAAACCACTTTGTAACAAAAGTAATGCTTACTATCCACCTCTAAAAATTCGTAACCACTCACTTTTTTGTTAATCTGGCCCTGAAAACTATTGGATTTTCTATAGCTCCAAGCCGATTGTTCGTTCAGCGGCAATTGAACATAAAGAGTTGGGTGTGATTCCACAATAATATCTCCAATGGTTATCTTCTTCTGTGCGATGCCATGTGGATTAACACTCATGGATTGCGGATAGAGCTGGCAATCGCTAAACCTGTAAGCATACATTTTTAAGCCTTCGGCATCTTTGTACATGTAGTTATAGGTGAAGGATATTGAAAAATCTGTACTTCCGAACAGGCCACCCGTTGCCAGGGTATTTTTATTTTCAAAAACCCATACACTCTGGGTATCATTTAGCACTGTATCCTTCACCACCCTGGTTACACTGCTTCCAGTGAGGGTTGTATCAATTATTAAATCGCCATTTGATCCCACCTCAAAGCGTTGGATTCGCTTTTCCTGTGAATAATGCCATGTTGTACCAATATTTACTGGTATATCACGAATGATAACCGGAGTAAGAGAATCTTTGTCACAGCCAATTATGGTAAACACAAGGCAGATAAGCAACAATATTTTTTGTGGTGAAATTTCACAAAAAGTCATACGGGTTAGTTTTTGATCATTAAACGAAAGTAATGAAATTAAAGAAATAATTAACCTGAAATTAATTCATTGGGTAACCATTCTAAGTATTTTTACTAAAATTAAAAGAAAAAGCTCAATGAAACAAATTGCCCTACTTACAGTAATTCTTTTTGCTATTTCAGCATGTAATACCAGGAAAGAAATAAAAAGCACCTTGGATCACAGCATCGAAGCCCGCCCGGGTGAAGAATTGGCTAAAGGCTATGTGTTTCATGATGAAAACGAAAACCGTGTGATGGACGAATCGGAAAAAGGCATTGCCGGAGTTGTTGTATCAAACGGAACCGATTTGGTACAAACCAATGCGCATGGTAAATATGAACTGCCGGTATCCGACGATGCCATCATTTTTGTTATCAAGCCTAAAGACTGGATGACACCGCTTAACCAGGATAATCTCCCGCAGTTTTACTACCTGCATAAACCCAATGGCTCACCGGATAATTTTACATATAAAGGTGTTGAGCCAACCGGAGCGCTACCAGAGCAAATTAATTTCCCGCTGTATGCTGAAACGGATTCTAACAAATTTAAAATGGTGGTTTTTGGCGATCCCCAGCCATACAACATTGATCAGGTGGATTATTTAGCTGAAGATATTGTTACTGAATTAATCGGCAGGGATGATCTTCAATTTGGCATGACCATGGGCGATATCGTAGGTGATTCCCTTGATTTATTTTCTCCACTGAACCAGGCTGTTGCCCAAATCGGAATCCCCTGGTACAACGTACTCGGAAACCATGATATCAATTATATGGCACCCAATGATAAACTCTCCGATGAAACGTATGAGCGTGTTTACGGCCCGGCTACCTATGCCTTTGTATATGGTGATGTCCATTTTATTGTGGTGGATGATGTCATCCACGACAGTGTTCCCGGTTCATGGAAGTATGTGGGAGGACTGCGGCCGGACCAGTTTGAATTTGTAAGCAATTACCTTAAGATTGTACCTAAAGATGATCTGGTGGTACTGACCATGCACATCCCATTGGCGGAACACGGCGACAGCTTCCGAAAAAGCGATCAAAAAAAGCTATTTGATTTGTTGAAGGATTTTCCGCATACCCTTTCCATCTCGGCCCATACCCATGTGCATGATAACCGGTTTTTTCACGAAGGATCATCGGACTGGCAACGGGCAGAGCCTCACCATCACTTTAATGTAGGCACTACCTCAGGAAGCTGGTGGAACGGCATGAAAAACGAAACCGATGTGCCCCATACCATGATGCGTGATGGAACTCCAAACGGTTATGCCTTCATTACATTCAACGGCACGGATTACATCATAGACTGGCAGGTGGCCGGCAATCCGGCCGATCATAAGATGAACATCCATGTACCCCGGGGCATTGTGGCAAATTCAGCAGACTCTGCATTACTGACAGTGAACTTCTTCAACGGCAGCGAGCAATCCGAATTGAAATACCGGGTAAAAGAACAAACCGAGTGGATACCCATGGGAAAAGTAGATAAATACGATCCGTATTACGTGATGATAGACCAGCGATGGCAGAAATTCAAAAAATTAAACATTCCGGAATTATGGCATGCTGACACGGCCTTGCCTGGTGTGCCTTTTCCTGGTACCTCCATGCCCCGGCCACAAATCTCGACTCATTTATGGGAAGCCAACCTGGGCACCAACTGGCCCGTTGGCAGGCATATCATTGAAGTGGGTGCCACAGACAGGTATGGAAGGACCTTCACTGCCTACAATACCATGCGGGTTGTTGGAGAGTGATGTGAAACTCATAAGCTGTAAGTTTGGCTGTTATAGTTTTCCGAGAGGTAATTGTATGAATTAAGGAATTCTAAATTTTTCATGATGAGCAAGCGATCACCTCTTGAGTCCTGGAGGGGCGCAACAACAATAACCCCGGGTTTCAACCCGGGGCTGCCAGGTATCGCAGATAACCCC
>CAZZBU010000116.1:5695-12300 GCA_964652315.1 uncultured Bacteroidales bacterium | reverse complement strand
GAAAAAGTAAACCCGTTAAGTGATGTACCACCACCATTGTAATCATGGGTAAGGCTGCTTACTCCGGCATTGTCGGTGGCTTCAGGGTTAAGGAAGGCACCCGAAACCACGTGGGTGTTATTTGTCTGGTTAACCGGCAACAAGGTGTCATTGTTTCCTGTAATCACCGGTAACTCAGTGTCTCTGATCACTTCTACTATAAAGCTGCAAACTGCCGGATCATTGCCGGATGGGTCGGTGTAGCTGTATTGCACATTAGTAGCGCCTACACTAAAGGAGGAACCGCTGGGTTGTCCTGAAATCAGTGAGCCTGTCAAGCCTGTACCGCCACAATTATCAGAAAAAGAGGGAGGAATGTAGGTCACGCTTCTTCCAGGAGCAGATGGTGCACAAAACACCACGGTATCGGCAGTACAGGATGTAACTACCGGGGAAATCGTATCATATATATTTATGGTGGCAGAGCAGGTGCTTTGGGCCAGATTATCATCAGACACCGTTAAGGTTACTTCCTGGCTGCCAATATCACCGCAATCAAAGGTTAACAGGGTATCACCTCCTACACTGAAGCTGAGGATGTCTTCTATATCTGCGTCTGATGAACCATCATCCAGTGACCGTGCATTTACCTCTGCTGCACCTGAATCGTTGAGGTACACATCGACATCCTGACATACAGCAATCGGCGCTGAGTTATCACTGGTTACGGTTATGGTTACGGTTGCTGAATTTGAACGCCGGGTAGCTTCACCTCCGATAAGTCGATCAGCCACTGTGTAAGTAAATGAATCATCTCCGCTGAATCCTGCATCAGGGGTGTAGGTTATCAGGCCGGTATTTATATCCATGGATAAGGAGCCATTGGACGGTGGTGTGGTTTGAATAGAACTTTCGTTTATGGTCTCATCTCCGTCAATATCGGAGTCATTGGCCAGTACATTCAGGGTAATGCTGTTGTCTTCGGGCGTGGAAAAGTTATCATCTGTAGCTACAGGTGCTGCATCATTGTAATAGGCAATTGTAAATGTCACAGTGGCCACGTCAGAAAGCTCATTGTCTGTATCCCTGAGATGATATGAAAACTGATCATTGCCATACTCCTGGGCATCCGGAATAAATTCAAAACTGCCATCCTGGTTGAGTGTCAGGCTCCCTTTATCAGGTGCGTCATCAAGGATTATGGTAATACCGTCGCCCAGGCCGGTATCATTTGTAAGTACATTGCCGGTAAGGCTGCTGTACATAGGATGTGTACGTTCATTTATGCTGCCCGGGGAATCATCATTTGCCACAGGTACATCATTCACAGGATTAATGGTGATGACAACCATGGCTTCATCAAAATCAGCATCAGCATCCGTTATCCGGTAGTTGAAGGTATCTTTTCCATGAAAGTCTGCATCAGGTGTATACGTGAATGTACCGTTTGCATTTAATACCAACGTACCATATGCAACATCCTGAATCAATGAAGTAATCACAGGTGTATCCCCTAGTCCGTTGTCATTGTCGGTGACATTTCCTGTCAGGGGTGTGGAGGGATCTTCATTCACTGAATATACGTCGTCATTAGCTACAGGTGTTTCATCGTCATCTTCAATCGTTCCCACTGCGGTGCTATCGGTGAAAGCTGCGTCGCCTGAAATGTTTTGAAGCGTTAGTGTAAAGTTTTCGTCTGCCTCCTCTTCCGTATCCTGTACTGTGGCAATGGCGATTGTTGTTTCCAGATCACCGGCAGCGATGGTATGATTGATTGGTGTTTCCACTCCGGTAAAATCAGCCGGACTGTTTGCAGTACCGTCAGTCGTGAAATATTCAAAATTAATATCGGCACTGCTGGCAATGGACAGGTGGACTGTAAACTCGAGGTCAGAACCTTCCAAAGAAGTTGCATCATCAATATATATCTGAGGTGTACCTGTATCGTCAAGCAGGGTGCATGTTATGGTTTGAGGATCAGTACTGAGCGTGGCATTTACCGGATTGGAAAAAACAATGTTGAATGTTTCCACTCCTTCTGAAATGATATCAGTAAGTACAGGAATAAAAATACTGGTATCCATGGTTCCCGCTAAAATGGTAATGGTCTGGTTTGTAGGGGTAAATATAAAGTCGCTTCCCTGTTCGGCTGTACCATCGTTAATGGTTATATCAACATAGGTATTTTCACTTACCAACCTGTTAAGTTGTAGGTTTAGTACCAATGAATCACCTTCAGTGGCGCTTGGATTGTTTATTGACAATGAAGGGACAGCTTCATCATCGGTAATTCGTATTTCACTGGAAAGATTACCCGCGGTGCAATGGGTTAATTCAGATAAACTGATTGTAAATGTTTCGTAACCCAGGGCTGCCGGTTCATAAATATCATCATTTACAATGTCCACAACGATGTCTTTGGATGTTTCGCCCGGGGCAAAGAATACCGTATCGGTTAATGTTGCTGCAGTAAAATCTTCTGTTTCGATTGCTGTTCCATTGGTAATGGTATATATGGCCGAAACCGTGTATCCTGAGATTTCGCTAAGTGTTACCGGCAGGGTTAGCTGTCCGCCACTGATGTTTTCAGCAATGTTTTGTGTTGATGGTATAGTGATTTCCGGTTCGGGATCGTTATCATCGATGAGGCTGCAGATTCCAATAGAATCGCCAATGTTAACCAGGGAGGTATTCCGGATAATCAGACCAAACTGTTCGGTAGGTTCGTTAATAAAATCCTGTTTTAAGGGCACATTAATAGTGACGCTGTTTGACCCTGCCGGTAGTGTTGCTGTGCCCCTTGTGTAAACATAATCATCTCCCCGGCTGGCGCTTATTTCAAATGTTTCATATTCAAACTGCACATTGGTGAGCGGAAGCGAATGCGAAATATTGACGGTAAAAACAGCATTGGGATCGCCCTCAGTAGCTGTAGCATCAGCAACCGATAAGCAGGGTAAGGCGTCAATTTCATTTGAAGGGAAGGTTTCTGTATCGTTTCCACCGCATGTGGTAATGGCAGTTACCTTATACCTGCCTGGCTCGCTGACTAAATAATCCGGATTTGTTTCACCGGGAATAGCTATATTGTCTTTATACCACTGATAAGTTGCAAATGCTCCGGCATCAATGACGCTTAGCTCCAGGTTTCCGGCGCACAATCCCTGTTCTGCTATCAGGGGATTATATTCAATGGAAGGAATATCACCAAAACCTGAAAAGAATCCGAACCTACAGCCTGTACTGTTTCCCATTATAATTCCAAGATGAAATACATCATCGGAGTTTTCTAAAATGCTTTGTTGAAGCTCGGGTATGCTGGCTGTATTTACTGGTCCTATCCTGGCAGCCTTCCACTCGCTGGTTCCGGTAACATCATCAAAATCATTGGCTTCAAGCAGGTTACTTGTCGAGCCATTAAGGGTAAACCCGCCTTCTGCCCCGGTTCGCACCAATACGTTCATGTAGAAACTCCATCCGGTAACCGAGCGTGAAAAGGCTACTTTGTCAGAGCCGGTACACCGGTCTATTGCCGGTAAAATGGCAGCACCCATCTCATCGCCAAACCCTGTTACCTGCCAAAGGTACACGGGATTGCTAGCTTCCACATGGGTGAATCCGTTGATGAGCTCGTGGGTATAGGTCTCTCCTGCATCGAGTGTGGTTTGATAATTGCCTTCCACAGAAACTGTGGTGCCATCTTCAGTAGCAAGGATAAAGATAACTTCCTGTCTTGCCCACCAGGGAGCCGGAGGTCTTGAATAGTGGCCTTCGACATTTCCCTGCCTTAACTGCCCTTTCATGGCTATGTATTCTTTACCGATAATATCAAGTGGCACAATCTGGTCGCCTCCAAGATCATAAGCAGTACCTCTAAAACCACGCATGGAATCATCTTTAATGGTAATGGCAATTCGTTTTAGCCTGTTGCCTGAGATATCATGAGCTTTTATGTGAACCCCGGCAAGATGATCCTCGGCCACACGGCCAAAATTATCATTGGCATTGCGGAATGGCCTGTGAGTTGAAATCCACTCCGGAATTCCGGAAAAAGTTTCACCACGGTGGAAAGGCCCCAGCCGGACCGTACCTGTCCAACCGCCCGGATTGCCGTTATATACAGCTTTTCCAGCGGGGATATCCAGGGTGATGTATGTGTCATCTTCTGTGAAGACAATGTCGAAGGCAGAATAAGCAGGGTCATCCCAATTATTACCACTATTGTTATAATATCTTGTTTGAAAGGGAGTATAAAACTCCGAACCCAGGGCATTTTTTCCTTTAAGGGCAAATAAATCGCTGTTGTTGCCATAAGCACTTTCGTAATATACCGTAATATCAACATCTGATTCTATTAATAGTCCCTGATCACTTTTGCCGGGAATGGATGCGTCATAGTCTGTCCGGTATTTGTGTTCTATTTCATCAAGAAAAGATGTAAGGTTAAGTTGCAGAAAATCATTTGCTGGAATGGTCCTTGTTATTACCGGAAAATCAGCTTCATTGGCCGGCATGGAAACCGTGATATTGGCCACTTCATCAAATGTGGAAATGTTTAGATATATCGGATCATCGCCATGGTCATTACTAACTTCCGGTGCAACAAACCAAAATTTAGTATCAACCTGCGCATGCAGATTAGAAGAGATTAATAGTGCAATAATGAAAAAAAAACGGTACATTAGAAACTGATATTTTTTATATGTTACGGATAGCAGGTAATTTGGTTAAAAAAATATGGTGAAAATTCATTTTATGTTGATTAATGGTAAAATAAACCGCAAATGCTTATAAAATCTATACTGTTTAAACGTAAATGTAGTGTGTTGACCTCACTAATCAGCCTCATTATTTTAGTTTTTATTTTAGCAAGTTGTACTATGTCAAAAAATACGTATTTACCCGTTGTACAATCCCTGGACGTTGAGAGGTATATGGGTACCTGGTATGAAATAGCCCGCTTGCCCAATAGTTTCGAGGAGGGGTTGATATGTGTTACCGCTACATATAGCCTGTTGGATAATGGGAAGATACGGGTTATCAATAAAGGGCGTAATCAGGAAAACCCTGAGGAAATTGAGACTGCTAAGGGGAAAGCTAAATTTGCTGATAAATCAACTCCCGGTAAGCTGAAAGTCACTTTTTTCTGGCCATTTTACGGTAAATATTGGATCATTGAACTTGATGAGGATTACAAATATGCATTGGTCGGAAGCCCATCGCGAGAATACCTTTGGATTTTATCGAGAACAAAACAACTTCCTGAATCAACAGTAAAAAAATTAACTGAAAGGGCCGAGGAACTTGGCTTTGAGACTAAAAACCTGTATTATACAGCCCAAACCTGTAATAATTAATCTTAAATAATATACCTTGTAAATGGCAAAACGTGAGAAGCGCAATAAAAGCAGGGGATCAGCCGGCAATAACCGGAAAGCCGGCGAAGATTTTCTGGCCAAGAACAGGACAAAGGAAGGTGTAATAGAAACTTCGTCAGGACTGCAATACAAGATAATTGAAGAGGGTTCAGGGCCAATACCTGACAACATTGCAATTGTGACGGTACATCAGCGCTGCCAACTTGTAAATGGCAATGTGATTGAAGATACCTACAAAGAAAATGAACCTTCGGAAGTTCCCATGAAGGAGCTAATTGAAGGATACCAGGAGGGGTTGATGCTGATGCAAAAAGGGGCACGGTATAAATTTTTTATTCCCCCGGATTTGGCCTGGGGAAAAAAGGGCAGCGGTGTAAAAATACCTCCTTATTCAGTTTTGATTTTTGATGTAAGGCTGATTGATTTTTGGTGATAATATAAATGAATAGTATAGCAGATTAATAGAGAAACCTGGATGAAAAGTAAGTCCGATAAAGAATGGTTGGTTTTGGTAAATCCACATGCCGGTGGGAGCAAAGGTGCTCATGATCTACCCAAAATAAAGAAGCTGCTGGATAATATGAGGTTTTCTTATCTTCTGGTTACTTCTGATTTTCCCAAACATGCTATTAAGCTCACAATAGAATGTCTAAAACTGGGGTTCAGGAAAATAATTGTGGTTGGGGGTGATGGCACCCTAAACGAAGTAGTAAACGGTTTATTTCGGTGCAAAGCAATTAATCCTGTCGATGTTAAAATTGGGATGATACCCGTTGGTACTGGCAATGATTGGGTGCGTACTTTTCAAATACCCACATCATATTCTGAAGCGTTATCAGTGATTAAAAAGGAAGAATCCATGCTGCAGGATGTGGGTTGCATTCAGATTAAATCAAAGACAGCATATCGTACCCGGTATTTTGTAAACATGGCAGGATTTGGTTTTGATGCGCGGGTTGCAGAAAAAGCCAATAAATTAAAAGCCAGGGGAAAAACAGGTCTTTTTGTTTATTTATACAGCCTGCTTTCAAGTTATGTGAATTACCGGATTCGCCGGATAGCATTTGAAATTGACGGCGAAGGGATCGATGACTTTATTTTTAATGCAAGTATTGGCATCGGTAAGTTCAATGGGGGAGGTATGAAACAAGCTCCTGACGCCATCCCTAATAATGGGGTTTTCCAGGTTACTTTAATAAAGAAAATAGGAGTCTTTGGCATTCTTAAAAATTTAGTTGGATTATATAA
>CAZZBU010000116.1:3775-5595 GCA_964652315.1 uncultured Bacteroidales bacterium | reverse complement strand
GCCGGGGCAAAGTTCATTTCACCACTGGCTCCAAGTTCTGCTTTGTCTTTTACATGCCATAGTTCAAACCTCCCGGGGTATTCATTGAAATAATCAACCGGATCGGCACCACCTTCCTTAATCCAGTATAAATCCAATTGAAACATTACTTTATCCGGATCAGTGTTTTTCAGCATAAAATCATAGATAACTTCACCTTCAAGCTCTGTGAATTCTTTGTCGTGGTTATGATAACCAAAGCGGATGCCTTTTTCATTACACTTTTCACCAACGGCATTAAAATAATCACAGTAAGCTTTAAGTCCTGCAAGGCTGTCATATCCCGCATTACCCATCCAGGGTTGTACGATATACTTAACACCGGCAGCCACATGGGCATCAATGCACTTGTCCCACCAGGCCATGGTATCGTCCCAGTTGGTGGAATCAGGAACATCCTGACCTGTATGTGATGCCAGAAATTGCATGTTGTTTTTTTCAACCAGTGCGGTGAATTCATCGGGTTGCATGCCGTAAAATTTGCCATCATCATAACCGGCAGCTTCAACGAATGAGTAACCAATTTCACCAATGGTGGCAATAGTCCCTTCCGGATCTGTTTCCATGTCGCTGCGGACCGACCATAATTGCAGGCCAATTGTTTTTTCTTTTGTAGGATTACAGGAGATCATTGTTATAAAAGCGAGTAGTAAAAACGATACTTTTTTCATTTTAATTAGTTTTAATTTTCATGAAACTTTTTAATTGGGCATTGAAATTAATAAAAATCTTTGAACTGTGATATTTTTTTGGCGATATAAAATATATATCATCTTTTAAGCGGGCATAAATAATGGAATATTTAGTTTCTTAATAAATGATTAACGGCTTTCTTTGCCTTGTATTTCTGAACCTTCGAGCCATTTTTGTGTTTGTTGGGATGCACGTTCAATATGTTGGGGCTTAACATGGGTTTTCACCATTTCATAAGCAGTAAGTATGGCCCCCAAGTCATCAGTAAATCCAATAAGTGGTGATATATCAGGAATGGCGTCCATCGGTAGAATAAAATATCCCAATGCACCTACAATTATTAATTTTGCGGTTAAGGGGGTGTCTTTATCTGAAAGACAGTAATACATGCTTAAAGCAGGTTTAATAACCTTCTTACCGGCAGTTTTACCGTATTCTTTAATCTTGTTCCAAAACGATTTTTCGTTATACGCCTTGCTGTATATGTTGTTGTTGTTATTCATATATCAGGTTTATAAAAAAAATGCACAGCCTTTTCAAAGTACTGTGCAGAGAAAGTGCATTATTTATTATTAATACGAGGTACCTTGGTAGACCTGAGAGTTTTCAGGGCTGTACAGGTATCCGTCAAAATATAACCTGCCACTTCCCAATCCTGAAAGGGTAGCTCTGGTAGAACCGTTGGAGCTTATATTCATGCTTATATCATAGGTTCCAATGTTGGTCATAACCGTCATATTGACAAAATAGCCCTTATCTTTTCCAAGCTTTTTAACTTCGTATTGAGTAAGGTTGCCTTCGGCAGTTACTCCTCCAACACCATTTCTGCCCAGGCTCTGGTTGGATCCAACCTGGATAACGCCTTCTTTTTCATCTATTTTTATAAAGTTAATCATAGAAGAAACAGAAACACGGTTGCCATATTTATCACTTAGCCAATCCGCTTCAAGCACAAAAGTGCTGTTTTCAAGCATTTTACCTACATTTTTCTTTTCGTCTTCAGCGACTACTATGGCTGTTACTTTTTCTTTTTCATCCTGAGCCCCGGCTTTGAGCAGTGGGATATTCATCAATATATACAATATTAT
>CAZZBU010000116.1:0-3675 GCA_964652315.1 uncultured Bacteroidales bacterium | reverse complement strand
GTTCGTTCGGCTCCATAAGCTTTCGCTATCTCCTGAGTATCATCCTTAAGGTAAGGAAAGGTATAGTTCATTTCTTTTGCACGTTTTTTCATACCTGCCCAATTGTCATCTTCAACAATACTGTCATCGTTCGGATTTATGGCAATAACCGGGTAACCTTTGTCCTTGTATTTTTTATCAATGGCAATGAGACGCTCCTGATACGCTATGGCATAAGGACAATGATTGCAGGTAAATACTACAACAAAGCCCTTGGCGTCATTGTAGTCGCTCAGGCTTACCATTTCGCCATCGATATTTTTTAATGTAAAATCTGTGGCTTTATCGCCAACCTGGTAACCACCGGCAAATGCCATCAGGGGCAGCACAAATAATAATCCAATGCTAATTAACTTTTTCATAACGGATAAATTTTTGATTAATAATTGAGTCAAGTTCATAAAATTCAAATGATTTATTGTAAAATTTTCTATTCGAATTGTTATAAATCAAAGTAGCCGGAATAGCTCCTTCCCAGTCTGGGTTTACCTTGCTTATCCACGAGTTAAAATCCGGATCGTCCAGCAAGATGACATCAGAAGTTATGTTCAACCGCTTAATGGCCGGCAAAAGTCTGGAACCGACCTGATCAGGCTGATCCAAACTTACCAGCAGTATTTTAAACTTTTGTGACTGGTATTTTTCTTTGATTTTTTCAAGGGCCGGCATTTCTTCTAAACAAGGCACACACCAACTGGCCCAGAAATTGATTAAATAGGTTGTATCATTTTGTTTATGCAGAAACGGTTCAAGTTGGTTAAATTCAACTACAGGAATGTTTGTATTCTGGGCGGAGCTGGTAAAAGCTATCGACAGAAATAAGCTTGTGACAAGAATTGTTCGAATCATATTTTTTTTAGTAATTACGAAAGACTAACAATTCTATCAGTATGTGGTTCAGCAGGAAAAGCTTAAAAATTTGTTAATACCCCCAATACACAGAAGGTTCAGCTGTAATCAGCGCATCAGTAGATACAAAACCATCATTTTTGATTTTGCTGTTGACAATCATGGTATTTACAGGCTTCATAACAATCCATGATTTTGGCAAGAAAGGAAACCCGGACATAATCCGCAGGCTAATTCAAATCAAATGAATAAGTTAACAACAGATTGATAAATGAAGCATATACCGGAAGGTATTCACGCTTGTACATCAAACCTACATCAATTTCGTTTTTTTTGTTTATCGGTATATCAATCCCTGCTGTTATGCGGTGTGCATCCAAAAAGCGTGGCTCGGTTTTGTTAACCGGACAGTATATTTCATAAGTTACGTAAGGTTCCTTTTTATTGTTGGGCAGGTTATAGGCTATTTTTATGCGGTTTCTGAGGTAGTATACCGGGATCTTATCATCTGCATCTTCAATATATGTTTTAGTTTGTCGTTGAAAACGTACCCGGTAATCAGTGTCCAGTCTATTGAGCTTATTATCATATTTAAAATCAAAATACCACCTGTTTCTGGGGTAAAGGTAGTGGTGGTCTTCTCTTTTTCTTGAGTAGCGGTAATTAACAGCTATATCCAGGCGTTTATTGATTTTATACCCAAGTTCAAAATCCGTAAGTAGCTGGTTTATTTGTAATCCGGGATGAACGGTTCTTACATCCTGGGTCAGGACTCCAGACAATCCATGAGGCAGATCAACTTTCAGTTTAAAACTGATCCATTCTCCTAAGTGCTGTGCTTTAACAGGAATAAGCCAGGAGTTTAAACCAATGAGTGTCATAATTATTATTGTCCGACCCGGCCTACTCATCATCAAATGTTGTCATGGTATCCGCTTCGTCATCATCAGCGCTGTTCATGGTGTTATGCTCTTCAAAATAGAAGATTTTTACCTGGGCAACGTCACGCAGAAAATCAATTTTTCCGACTTCCGCACGATTGATGAGCCGTATACCTGTCCGTAGTTGCAGATCGTCAATCAAGGCAAGGTAATTTTCTGGTTTTATCAAATCGATTTTTTCATACACAATAACTTTTGATGATTCGTGCTTTAACAGCCAAACCTTTTCGAGGATAAAGGTGGAGGCTACCACCATAACATTTGTAAATATTAGCTCGGCATAACTGACCTTCTTGTTGGCCAGGGCATTGATAACTGAGATACCAATGACCAGGAACAGGTAGGTCATTTCCTTAATTGGTACCTGTCGGGTTCGGTACCGGATTATACCGAAAATGGCGAATAACCCGAGGGCAAAACCTAGTTCCAGTTTAACGTTTTCCAGGAGAAAACACATCAGGAAAATGATTATACCAATTATGATATAGCTGAAAAGGTAATCTTTTCGCTGGGCAATACTGTAGTATAACCATTTAACCAGCAACAATATTACCACCAGGTTAAGCGAAAACCGGATAATTAACTCCATAAAATCCGGTGCATCGATTGTTTCAATTCCAAATATTTCCATGCTTTTAATTAAAAGATACGGCATAGTTTGTTATTTTCTCTAGTTGACGAATTCGGGGTTTCAATAACTTGGCATGTGTCAGCATGGGGTCAGTAAGTAATTTCCCAAAGCAATACCTACTGAATCCGGAAGGTAAAACACGCATTTCGCGCAATACAGATTCAACCCAATAATTAAAAGGCTGTTCATACCGGTGTTTAATTGTCTTGCTTTTATTATTCTTAAATTTAACTTCCAGAAAGCTTTCTCCTGTGGTGTTATATTTTCTTCTTCTTACTTTAAACCGGTTTAACTTACCCCTTACATGGTTATAATACATTTGATTATCTGGGGTGTCGTAATACAGTGTGCTGTAGTCAAAAGTTCTTGCTTCATCTATCTTTAGGATATTGTAGGACGAAGAAAGCAGCTTAATAAATGCTGGCAGTCGATTTATCGGTAACACATATTTTGAGTCAAAGCGATTAAGCAGGGCAACGCTGTTTAATTTTTCCAATTCAATGGAGGTAAAACTATCCAGATATGTTTCAATTTGATTTACCATAAATTTAATCTTCGTTGTTTCTATATGTTTTACCCAAAGAAATAGTATCATACACTCCGGTTATGGTAGCTGGAATGGAAACTGCTATATCTTCAACTGAGCCGTTAGTGTTTTCACTGTAGTATAGGACGGTATAATTACCTTTAATGAGGTTTTTGAATGCATAACTGCCGTCTTGAAGGGTGCGGATACGTTCACAGTATGTGTCATCATTTTCATAGATCAAATAAACAGGCAGTTCCTGGGCATAGGTTGTATCTTTTAAAAAGACAAAATTATTGGAATAATTTACTTGTAGGATTTGTCCCCTTATGGTGGCAAACCCGTCATCTATGTCCATAGTATTGTATGTAATAATTTCTCCCAGATCCTGGGTATCCTTATTATCATTCAGCGTAAAGTTTCTTTTTACCATCTTTTTACCATCTTCCGAGGCCATGGTTTCATCATCAGAATACAGGAAAATGGTATACTTGCCTTTGGTTAAATATGGGAAACTGAAAACTCCGTCATAAGAGGTGCTTACGTCGTCAGCATAAGTTTCATCATCACCATATATGAGAAATACATTCTTGTCGCCTGCCGGACCTGAAGATTGTAACACCCGGAATTTGGGATCATATACTTCCTCTATTACCCGGCCTTTTATTTCCGCATTCCCACCCGGTCCT
>CAZZBU010000115.1:2445-12506 GCA_964652315.1 uncultured Bacteroidales bacterium | reverse complement strand
GCATGCTTTGTTTTTCCAAGGGCAACAAATGTCATTAGCGACCAGGGTTCGGTTATTTCAAGCATTTTTTCCAGTTTTTCGCGGGCAAATAAAGGTCCGCTAAGCCAGCAACTGCCATATCCGAGAGAAGTAGCTGCCAGCAATAAATTCTGAATGCAGGCCCCTACACTCTGAATATCCGGAAAATTTCTTTTGGCATTTATTTCTTTTGGATCCATGCTAACCCCTTTTGCCAATACCGGGTCATAAGCCTGGGAAGCCAAAGCAATCAGTACCGGCGCTTCTTCAAAAAAGCTTGAGTACCATGCCACCTGTGATTTAATGTTGTTTGCCACGCGCGTTTTACTGGCCGGTATACCGGCAATTGATTTTATCACTTCCTCTGCCATTTTTTGCAGCATCTCTTTATCAGTAATGGCCAAAAACTTCCATGGTTGTGAATTATTGATGCTTGGTGCCAAGCCGGCAAGACGGACTATCTCACGCAAATCTTTTTCCGGTATTGCTTCATCAATGTAACTGCGGATACTGGCTCTGGCTTCAATTGTTTCTTTTAGATTCATGTTGTAACGGACTTGAATGACGATTCTTGAAAAAAAGTACAATACACGTTCCAAAGGTTTAACGAAATGTTTTTACCTTCGGCAAATAATTCTTCATCTTCTTTACAAATCTAAAATTTTGTTGGCATTAATCTGCCTGTCATTGGAAGAATTTTAATAACTAAACAGCAAATAAGTTGTTTATTTTTAAGTATTGACAATTCTTGGTTATTAACGATATGGCTCGTAAGCTCGGTCCTTTAAGCAAGGTAAAAACCACCAATATTATCTATCCGATTATTATCGGCCTGGGCGTAGTGGGTTATATGTTTTTTAAAGAATTTAATCCGGCTGCCTTTTCAGTCCTACAGTTTACAAAAAAGACCCTTATCTGGATTTTTATTGCATTGCTCCTGATGGTTATTCGTGACGTAGGATACATCATTCGCATCAGGATTCTGACGGATCAGAAACTTTCCTGGATACAGTCCATCCGGGTTATTCTGTTGTGGGAATTTACATCGGCCATTACACCTTCTGCCATTGGTGGAACCAGCATTGCCATCTTGTATGTTAACAAGGAAAACATCAGTGTTGGTAAAAGTTCGGCTGTAGTTATGGCTACTTCATTTCTTGACGAACTGTATTTCATTATTTTCTTTCCGGTGCTTTTGCTCATTGCCGGAGCAGCCGATTTGTTCGGTGCTAATTCTCCTGAAATTCGAAATGAATTCATGTATTTTGCCATCATTGGGTATTCGCTGAAACTGCTCTATACCTTAATTGTCAGTTATGGACTTTTCATCAATCCCAGGGGTTTAAAATGGCTGCTTTTGTGGATTTTTAAATTACCCATTCTCAGGCGCTGGCGCACCGGGGCCAATGAAACAGGCACTGAACTGGTAAGCAGCTCGGCTGAACTTAAATCCAAATCCCTGGCTTTTTGGTTAAAAGCTTTTGGCGCAACAATTATATCCTGGACAGCACGCTATTGGGTAGCCAATGCCCTGCTGGTGGCCTTTTTTATTGTACCCAATCATTTTCTGGTTTTTGCCCGTCAATTTGTGATGTGGATTATGATGTTGGTAAGTCCAACCCCTGGAGGCAGTGGTTTCGCTGAATTTATATTTACCGAATACCTGGGTGAATTTATTCCTGTAGCTCCTGAATTTAAAGCCGGGGTGGCAGTGGCTATTGCCTTCTTTTGGCGATTGATCAGTTATTATCCTTACCTGGTTATCGGTGTTTTTATTTTCCCACGTTGGATAAAAATGAAATTTGTCCGGAAAAAAGAGAGCCTGGGCTGATTTGCCAGGGCTCCTATGGCGCTGATACCAAATTACAATTACTGCAAAAACCGGCATTAATTGCTTTCAAACACTAATACTCATCAATGATTCTTCCGGTCAGCCGCATGAGTTCGGTATGTGAATCAATAAGGCTGTATAATGCCTGAAGTTTATTTAACGCAGCATTTAAAAATATCAGCTGAATATCACGGTAATTAAATGAATTAATCGCTCCCAGGTTGTATTTTTCTTCGGCAATGCTCATGTTTAGCCGGGCTGCATTTTCATTTTCAATGGTTACAGAATACAGTTCTTTTCGGGCCTTGTAAAGCTCGTACGTATTGAATAACCGGTTGTTCAGGGTATGGATGAGTTCGTCGGTTTCAAGTTGGCCAATTTGCTCCTGAATTTTGGCATTTTTTATGGCCCGCTGAATACGCCCTCCGTTGGAAAGGGTATAACTGAGCGAAAGGTTTGCATAGGCATCAAGTGAATTGGTGTTTTGAACCCCGCCAAGCGGTGTTTCCCTCCGGCCAATGCCGTACTCCATTCCCGAACTCAATGAGACCGTAGGGTAGAGCGCTGATTTTTGTAAGGACACATCATTTTTTAAAAGCTCCTGATTGATGTATTGATTCATCAGGGTTTTGTTGTTGCCCTGCATGGCCGATTTCAAGGAATCATATTCGTAATCAGGCGCCAGAAAAGCAAATTCTTCAGTCAGCTCATAAGTATTTTCCGAAGGAGTAGCCAGGATTAAATTCAAATTTCGAATGGAGTTTTCATAAGCCAGTTTTTGTAGCAGATAATTGGACGAATCGGTGAGGTAATTGGTCTTGGCTTGCAATACATCAAAGCTCACGGAGCTGCCCAGTTCCTTTTTAGTTTGTTCATAATCGTACCTGTCGCGCGACAAATCCATTAGTTCGGTTACCACATCCAGATTTTGTTGTTGAAGCAGGGCATTATAATATGCCAGTACAATGGCCTGTATGGTATTTTCAACCATCAAGGCAACATTGCCCTCAGTAAGCTCCTGAATGTACTCGAACCTTTCCTTGGTGATGTGTACCGATAACCCGTCGAACAACGTCCAGTTCAAACGTAAATAAGGAGTTAGATTATTTGTAGAGCTAACATCATTGAGCAAGTCAGTATAAATGTTATTCTGTGAAGCTCCTGCACTAACCAATGGAAACATGCCGGCGTTGCCCCAGCTATTGTTGTTCCTGGCTATTTGCAGGTTTTGATCCGAGATGCGTATCTGGTAGTTATTCTCCAGACCTGTTTTTAATGCTCCGGCAAGTGATAATTCATTTTCCTGTGCCGTAAGTACGGGTGAAATCAGTATTATGGCAATTAATATCAGTGTTTTAATCATCCTGATGAATTTTTCTGCAATTATAAGTTATTATACTTCTTCGCGTTTCATGTGTTTGACGGCCTTTTCTACTTCCTCCGGAGTGGGTTTATGGCCGGTCCATAATTGGGTGGCTTTGACCCTGGCATCATTCAGCGTTAGGATTAATACCGGGAAGAATATCAGAATAAAACCAGTACCAATAAGCACACCATAAGCCAGGGCTACTGCCATTGGAATCAGGAACTGGGCCTGAAAGCTTCCTTCAAGAATCAGCGGGTACAATCCGATTACCGTTGTAATTGTGGTAAGAATGATGGGCCGGAACCTTGACAGGCCTGCCTGATATACGGCATCTTTTACTTTAAGGCCTTCACGCAGGTTGAGGTTGTATTTCGAGAGAAACACCACCGCATCGTTTATGATTACCCCGGAAAGGGCCACCATGCCCCAGGCACTCAGAATGGAAACTGGTATACCTTCAATGCCATGGCCCCATGAAGAACCAAGCCAGGCCAGTGGAATCATCATTATAATAATTAAACCCTGGCCAAAAGATTTAAAGTGAATCATCAAAATAACTACAATGATTCCAAAAGCAATCAGAAAGAATTTTCCAAGTTCGGCAGTGGATTCCTCACTTCGCCTTTTTTGCCCCTGATAAACTACGCGTACACCGGGAAACTGTGCTTTTAACTCTGGTAAAATGTTATTGTCAATGCGTTCAAGGATGGGGGGCACGGGTGTGTATGGATCTACCAGGTCGGCATCGATCCGAATCTCACGCGACATGTTAAACCGTTGAATATTTACCGGACCACGTTCAATATGATAGTCAACCAATTCAATTAAAGGATAATCACCCTGGGGAGTTTTTATCTTCATGTGTTCGAGTTGGCCGATATTTTCGCGGTTATCTTTGGGATAACGGACCCAAATCCGGATTTCATCCTTGCCATGCTGCAACCGCTGCGCCTGTCCGCCAAAGAAACCCTGCCGCACCTGGTTGCTGATGCTGGAATGGTCGAGCCCAAGCATGTATGCTTTTGGTTTCAGGGCGAGTCGTATTTCCCGCTTCCCGGCAGCATTGTTATTGACAATATTGTTTAGCTCATCAAATTTTTCCAGCTCATTCATCATAAATACCTCTGCCTTATCCATCTCCTCCAGATTTTTACCCAGAAGGCTGATGGATACCGGGGCACCCCAGCGGTTTCTGCCGCCAACGGTAAATTTTTCTGCTTCAGGTATAGGGCCAATTTTTGCCCGAACCCTGGTATTGATGTCAAAACTGGAAATTGGAGAACCTTCCATATTTCTCAGCAATACATTGATGTTACCGGCGTGTGCACCCGATTCAACGCCATCAAAAGCCGAACCAAGGGATAAGAAAGTATAAGCTATAAAATCGGAAGTATCTTCCATGCTTTGCAGCCAATCACGGTATTCCGAACGCAGTTGTTCATTGACTTCCCATACAGCTTCATCAAAACGCATGAGGTAGTCCATGGTGCGTTTTTCGCCCGAACCGGGAGTAAATGCAATATTAATGCTGAATTGATCAAACGGGATAGCCGGGAAAAATGTGGATTTGATGATCGTAGCGTTAAGCAGGCCTACTGTAAGCAGGATAAGTGTAATGGGCAGCCAGACCGCTGCCCAGCGCCAGCGGATCATCAGCTTTAATATCCGTCCGTAAATTTTTAGTTTCATATAATTGATGGCCCGTTCGAGATGAAAACGGATTTTGTTACCCAGGCTTTGCCTGCGTTTTGAACGAAGAATATGCGGGGATGCTACGTGTGCCGGCAAAACAAAGAAGGCTTCAATCAATGAGAACGCCAGGCTGGCAATGACCACGAATGCCATTTCAAACATCATTTCCATGCTGTCTTGAAGGAAAAGCAAGGGCGAAAAGGCGATAATGGTGGTGAGCACCGAGGTAAAAACAGCAGGCAATACCTCCATGGTGCCATCAATGGCTGCTTGGCGGGGCGTTTTGCCTTTTTCAAAATGGGAATAAATGTTTTCAGCGATGACAATACCATCATCTACCAGGATACCCACTACCAGGATCATTCCGAAGAGGGATATCATGTTAATGGTGATGCCATAGACATTGGCGATGATAAACATGCCCAGGAAGGAGGCAGGGATTCCCCATGCCACCCACAGAGAAAGCCGGAAACTCAAAAAGAGACCGAGTGATATCAACACCAAAAGGAGCCCGATACCGCCATTTTTTATCAAAAGGTTAAGCCTGGCCTTAAGAATATCCAGAAAATCATAGGTTATCTCAAGGTTAACCCCCGGGTGACGGGCATTGAATTCTTCCGCATAATTGTTTATGAATTCCGAAATGGCCTGTAAGTCTTCAGTGGCTAACTTGGAGACAAAAATAAACGCAGCCGGTTTTCCGTTCATAAGCCCCCTGTTGGAGACATCAGCAAACTTCATTTTCACATCGGCTACATCGCGGATTCGCAAAAAGCTACCGTCAGGGTTTGCCCGCAGGATGATGTCACCGATTTCCTCTGGTTCCACGCTTCGTTCACGCGCACGGATGAGGATTTCTTCTTCATCGGATTTGATCTGCCCTCCTGAAAAATCACGGTTATTTAAAGTAATGGCCCGCGAAATTTCATCGAAAGTCAGGTTATAGCGCAGCAGCACATCCTCTCTGGCCTCAACAGATATCTCAATGGGGGGATAACCTCCAATGTTTACCTGCGACATGATGCCCGAGGTCATCAGATCATCTTCGATGGTTTGCGCATGTCTTTTTATGGTGAGCATATCCACATTGTCAGCTACCAGTCCCATAAACATGGCTGAAGTGGTTGTACGCTGTTTATACACAATGGGCCTTTCCGCAGCCGAAGGGAAGGAGCTGATACCATCAACGGAGTTTTTTACTTCCTGAAGGGTTTCATCCAAGTCATAATCACCAGTGGTCTCAATGCTTACCCGGGAAACATTTTCCGAGGAGGTTGAAGTAATCTCCTTGATGCCCACAATGCCACGCACGGCTTCCTCAATACGCGTGGTTACCCCTTCTTCCATTTCTTTTGGTGAAGCGCCGGGGTAGGCCACCGTAATATGGATAAAACGTGATTTCCGCTCCGGGAAAAACGACATCTTCATGTCAAAGAGAGAAAGTAATCCTGCCAGTAACAGTATACCAACAACCAGGTTGGCATAAAAGGGATATTTGATGAACGTTGCAACTATTTTTCTCATAATCTTTCCTTTGTCATTGCAGGGTTTTAATCGTTAGCAGTGGATTGATCGGGAGGAAGCATGCCCACAACCATATTCTCATAAGCATTGGCCAGGGGTTCCACAACCAGGTTTTCACCGGTTTTAATGCCATCGAAAAACAAGGTCCGCTCATTCAGCTTAATAATGTTGATGGCCCTCTTTTTAAGCAGGCTGTCCTGTACCACATAAACTTCATTGTTGTTAAACCGGGCATTCCGTGGCATCTCCATGACATCTTCAATCATAATGCCCGGAAATATAGCGTAAATGTATTCTCCCTGAAAAACGCGGTTATTCCCCGTTGGGGTAAAATGTATAAATACATTCAGCGTTTGAGTGGAAGGATCCACAAAGTCGGATTTACGCACTACCTTTCCTGTTCCAATGGGCTTCCTGTTCTCGGATTGAATTTCTACCCTGTCACCTGCGTTTACCCAGCGTTCATTGGTAGATTCCACCGGTACTTCAATTTCAAGCCTGTCGGTACGGATAATGGATGCAATGCGGCTGCCCGGGTTCACAACGGATCCGGCTTCGAGGAATACATTGGTATAGCTACCGCTGAAAGGAGCTCTAAGTGTATATTTATCAATGCGGACTTCGTCGCTTTTAATGCCATAGTACTCGCTTAATATGTTTCTGCTGGCCAGGTAAATCTTTTCTTGTTTTGTTTTTATTTCCGGTAATTCAGGGAGAGGCTCATCCAGGTTTACAGACTGAAAGTAAGCCTCCCATGCAGGATAGCTATCCGGATAATCCACTTTAAAATCTGCCAGCGCATTTGCAAGGGCATTTAAAAACCGGCTTTTTCGGGCTTGCAGGGTATAGCGTGCATCTCTATCAAAAATCTGGACCAGCACATCCCCTTTGCTAAAGCGTTGCCCTTTTTTCAGAGGAATGGATGTTTCAAGTATTCTACCCTGGACCTCTGGCGAAAGATCAATTTCTTGTTGCGATGCAATCCGCCCCAATCCGGTAACGGCCGTTTCAATGGGGCCATATTCCACGGGGGCCACTTTAACAAAGCGCTTCATATCGGCAGAGGGCTTTTTTGGTGGTTCTTCCTTCATTCCCGAAAGGAACATAAACGATAATACTCCTGAGCCGATCAGGATAATTGAAAATAAAATAATTAAAAGTTGTCTGTTCTTCATTGCCATGATAATTGACTGTATACGATTATATTATAACTACTTCTGAAATAAGTGATTCAGAAATCCGAACATGTTTTATTTTTTGAAAATTCATTCGCGGGTGGATAGGACCAAATATGAAACCTGGTTGTATCAACACAAAAACGTATGAATTGCAGAAATGTTTTCCGTTTGTCTTAATAATTCAAACCGGCCATATATTCCTGTTCCTTTTTGTTTTTCCGGAAGTCAGATAACCGGATTTGTTTGGATACAGAAACATAATACACCTGTGTTTTATCAAAAGAACTGTAATCAATGGGTACACCGTTGTCGTAGCCTTCAAAATCAGGATTCAGGAAATTATCGAGGTAGTATTTAAATTTGATGTTAAATCCTTTTGGAAACTGGATGCCTGCAAATACGGAAGGCAGAAACCTGTTTGTCCTGTTGCTGAACCATTCGGTCATTTTTATTTTGCGGTTATCAATGAATATTTTTTGCTTGTAATGAAACAGCAATTCATATTCGCCTCCGGCAAACAGAAAGAGGTTATCTTTAAAAGTACCCAGCTTTAAAGCAAAAGGCACACCCAGGGTATATGAACGTCTTTTTACTTTGTAATTTTCCTGGTCGGTAATAAACCCGACATTCCGGATAGCACCTCCTGTATAAAATCCGATGTGATTTCCAAAATCCACGTGCCAGTATTGACCATAATGAAAAAACAGGGTAAATCTGAGATTAACCGGAATGTCGATATTGAAACGCTCCACTTCAGCATGCGAAAATATCAGCTCTCCGCTTGAAAGGGAATATACCTTTTGCGCCTGGGTTAGTTGAGGATTTCCTAATAACCCACAAAACAGAATGAATAAAACGGCCCTTAGTGTCTTACGCAGCATTTAACCGGAATAATGAATAATCAGTCGCGAAAATACATTAAATAGTTGAAATCCATCAATGGATTTAAAAATTTCAGGAGCGATGAGCATCAATGTCAGCCTGAATACACTGCTCATAAACCTCCATAATCTCTTTTACACTGCTATGGCCAACAGGATAAATGTGACTTCCAATTTGCTGCACAGGCATTACCTTGGGAGATGTGCCGGTAATAAATGCACCTTGTATGCCGCCTAACTCGTTTACCTGAAGTTTTCTCAGCTCAAGAACGAAACACGACTGTTTAATAATATCAATGACGTATTTTCTGGTAATTCCGGGTAAAATAAGCTCATCTGGTGCCGTAACCAGGGTCTTTTCGTCCAGAAGAAAAAACACATTGGATCGGCTACCCTCTGTAATGCATTGCTCATCATCCACCAGTAAGACCTCAAAATACCCTGTTTCCTGTAAGTACCTGTTCACTTCATCGCGTACTGAGGTATTCGCTATTTTGGCATTTGGCAAGCTTCGGACGGCATGAAACAGTCCAAGCTTTACTCCCCTGGCATACGTTTCCTCTGAGGGGTACTGGTGAGGAAGGAAGAACATTACCACCTGGGATTGGTGCCGTTCAAAAGAAACCAGGACCTTAATGTTGCCGATTACAAATGCATTGGCTTTTATCAGTTTATTTAATCCTGATTTGATGGATTCAATTTCTTTTTGCGTTATTTTTTCACCTGTTCTCGCGGCCGAGAATTGTAATCTCAGCAAATGATCGTTTAAAAACAGGGGAGTAGCTTCCTGTATCCTTAAAACTTCATAAATCTGACTTCCTTTAGGAGGTTTTAATTCACTAAGTGCTTTAACCGGGGTAATAACACCGTCTATCAGGGAAAATTTTCCCCGCACTGATTCGTTCATAATAAATAATTAATCAGCGAAGGTATCAAGGATTGTCGAAATGCTCTTAAAAAATGGGTATAAATATGTTAATTTATAATGAACATAAAGCTTAGAAGAAATTTAGAAGAAAAATCCTTTTTTATCCAATATTTAGCCTTACCTTTACATCAATTATTATTTTTAATTTTTATTTATGAATACAGGAACAGTAAAATTCTTCAATGAGACCAAAGGATTCGGTTTCATCAGTGAAGAGGGTTTAGACAAAGATCACTTCGTACACGTATCAGGTCTTATTGACGAAATTCGTGAAGGCGATAAGGTTGAGTTTGAACTTAAACAAGGTAAAAAAGGAATGAATGCAGTAAATGTAAGAGTACTATAATACTTTCCAATTTACATTAAACTTTTTTGCAGTACAAGCCCGTCAATTTTTTGGCGGGCTTTTTTAGTGAGTTAATTAGCGGTTGCTGTGGTGAGTTTTTCGTTGGCATGAGTTTTAGGTTGAAAATAATATTTATTAAACAAGTAAAAACCTTTTTTATCCGGGAATTAAGCTTACCTTTACCACAATTATAATTTTAATTTTTATTTATGAATACAGGAACAGTAAAATTCTTCAATGAAACCAAAGGATTCGGTTTCATCAGTGAAGAGGGTTTAGACAAAGATCATTTCGTAC
>CAZZBU010000115.1:0-2345 GCA_964652315.1 uncultured Bacteroidales bacterium | reverse complement strand
ACCAAAGGATTCGGTTTCATCAGTGAAGAGGGTTTAGACAAAGATCATTTCGTACACGTATCGGGTCTTATTGATGAAATTCGTGAGGGCGATGAGGTTGAGTTTGAACTTAAACAAGGTAAAAAAGGTATGAATGCAGTAAATGTAAGTGTAATATAATATTCCGATTTACAAAAAACTTTTTTTGCAGTACTAAGCCCGTCAATTTTTTGGCGGGCTTTTTTAGTGGCTGACAAATATAAACAGATTATGAAAACTTTAATTTTGCAAAAAGACAAAACCTTACTGCTGCAATAAGGGGTTGTCTCTTAGTAAATCTTTTGTGCATTTGTTTATAAGCCACGCGTTACAAACGCGCGGGAGCGAAGTTTTTTTTGTATTTTTGTTTGAAATGGTAAAAGAATTGCTAATGTAAATTCAAAGCTTTATTTTCGTAATTGATACTTTTTTAAGGGACGCTTAAGTAAGGTGGCCTGACACAATGTAATGCTAATTTTATGCAAACACTAACAATAGAACTTACAGGAAATAATGCTTTAAAAGCTTTACAGGAGTTGGAGAACAAGCGCCTGATTCGGATTGTAAATGAACCCGACCCGATAGCTATCGGGTTAAATTCATATGCTTTGCCTGGCGAACAAATTAGCGAAGAGGATTTCAAAAAGTGGATTGAGTACGCCGAAGATTCTCCAACCTTAAGTATAACAGAAGCCAAACAACGATGGGCAACACAAAAGAAAAAGCTCCAAAAGCTTATTCGATAAGAATAACCGAAAACGCTCTCCAAAACATTGATGATATTACTGGCTACATTGCCTATATTAAACACCAGCCTTTAAACGCTATTCGTGTTGGTGATAAGATATTTGAGACTATAGACCGCATTGAACAAAATCCTTTAGCATTCCGGGAATGCGAAGAAATTCCAACTAAAACTAAGATTTATCGCAAAGCAGTTTGCATGAGTTGGCTTATCATCTACAAAATAAAAGCCTCCGAAATTATTGTTCTTGGCATTATTCACGGTAGCCGAAGAGCTTCGAAAGTCAGAAAGCTTAGAAAAGTAAAATAAATAGCATTAAAAAAGCCTCGTTAATCGTAGCATCCGCTACGATTTCATCCTCCTGGCAGTATTCGCTGCTTGCTTTAAATCCCTTATCGTATTGCTTAACTCTCCATTATAACTTTTCGCAAGCAAATGAATATGATTACTCATAATGACAAACGCAAAAATATCAAGCCCCTTATTCTCCTTGCAAAACTTCAAACTATCAACTACAATATCCCTGTAAATTTGCCGTGTGAATATATCCGCCCATTGTATATATCAATTAGGAAGTAGTCCCATTGCACGACCCTCGCTACCGCGCGTTTGCAACGCGTGGCGTTCATCGATAGGTAATCTGCTTCTGCGTTTCCAAAACGACATCAAGGTATGAATCCAGTCCCGCATAATTTCTTGCCGAACTGAACAAATATAAACAGTTTATGAAAACTATAATTTTGAAAAAGGACAAAATCTTGCTGCTGCAATAAGGGGTTGTCTTTTAATAAATCTTTTGAGCATTTGTTTGTAAGCCACGCGTTACAAACGCGCGGAAGCGGGTTGTAGCTTAAGCTACAGTTTTTAATAGGATCCCGATAATAATCGTGACCCAACAGCTTTGAAGTTTTGGTATTGGCTATTCTGACAAGCTATGATTATTCGGAGAAAATTTTACTTGTTTATGATATTTTTATCAGTTAATTTTGTTAATATCTTAATATTTGTATCATTTTACTGATAAATAAGTATGACTTTAGGACAGCACATAACAGCTTTAAGGAAGGATAAAAAGTATTCGCAGAGTGAACTCGGAAAAAAGGCTGGCACTTCGGGTGATTTAATCGGGAGATATGAACGGGATGAAGTAAAACCGTCTATTGAAGTGATTATTAAAATTGCCGATGTCCTTAATGTTTCTATTGATTACCTGGTTGGTAAAACTTCTTTTGTACTTAACCAGGACATGCTAAAGCGTTTCCAGGAGGTTTCTTCTCTCCCGGAAAATGCGAAAAAACAAATTTATATGGTAATGGATGCTTTAATCCGGGATTTCAAGACCGGGCAAGCATACGCAGCTAAATAATAACGATTATGCAACGAATAGTAATTGACATACCCGATAATAAATTCAACTTTTTTATGGAGTTGGTAAAGAATCTTGGCTTTAAAAAGGTTAAACAGATTTCTAAGGAAAACCAGCAATTTGTTGATGATTTGCAGCATTCCTTAGAACAGGTAAAGCAACACCAGGAAGGCAAAATAAAACTTCAATCTGCAAAGGATTTTCTCAATGAGCTTT
>CAZZBU010000114.1:0-12591 GCA_964652315.1 uncultured Bacteroidales bacterium | reverse complement strand
ATGCGAGTGAAGTGTAAGGAGTGAGAAATAAGAAGCATAGGGCATAGGGCATGGAACAAGGTGCGTAGGACTGGAGTGAACGGTGAACAGTTGGCAGTAAGGAGTAAACGGTAAACAGTTAACAGTTAACAGTAAATGGTGAAGAGACGCTTCTTTAATCCGGGAAATATCAGAATAAAAATGATGAATAGTTAATTCTGGACCCGAGCGCCAAAGGCCTGTCTGCCGTCAGGTAGATGCTAAATCAGTAGCCCGGGGCAAGTGAGCTAAGGCGAACGGCGCCCTGGGTTGAGAGTTAAGATGTTGAAACCCGTCGCGACGCACACAAGATAAGCAAACGCCCGTCCCTGCCGACGGTATGTAGGAAAAACGAATAAAATAGATATTGATAAAACATAAAAAAATGAAACAAATACTACTTATTAGTTTGGTATTTCTTAATATGGGACTAAGCAATGCCCAGGTAAACATCATCTTTGACACCGATTTTGGCGGCGATGCCGACGATTTGGGTGCCGTGGCAATGCTCCACAATTATGTGGATAAGGGTAAATGCAACCTCCTGGCTATTATGAGCTGGCAAACCGAAGAAAAGGTTATTCCTGCCCTGGATGCCGTGAACCGGTTTTACAACCATCCAAACATCCCGCTGGGGATACGACATAGTGGTGGATGGCATACTGCTGAGTGGAATTACACCCACCCCCTGGCTGAAAAGCTACCTTACAAGCTTTCCAACGACGATGTGATGGAAGCCACCGCCCTTTACCGGAAAATCCTGGCCGGACAAAAAGACAAAAGCGTAGTCATCGTTACCGTAGGCCCCCTGGCAAACATCGAAAACCTTTTAAAGTCAGAAGCTGACGAATATTCCAACCTGAACGGCAAAGAACTGGTTAAGAAAAAAGTAGAAAAATTTGTCATCATGGGTGGAAAATTCCCTTCAGGTGAGGGCGAATGGAACTTTGACGGCGGCATGGAAAACGTTACCAAATACGCCTGTGACAACATACCGGTGCCGGTTGTTTTTTCAGGATTCGAACTGGGCGTGCAGATTAAAACCGGGGCCGTGTTTAACCAGATTGATAAAAATCACCCACTGTACATTGGTTTTAAGCACTTCAGCGAGCATGCCCCCTGGATGAAAGAATATTACAAGGAAAAAATCCTGGATAATTCCACCTACGACCAGACCGCTGTTTTATATGCCGTTGAAGGCGGCACAGGTGAATACTGGACCAAAGTGGAAAACGGATACTGTGTAGCTGACGAAAAAGGCAATAACCACTGGGTTGAAGGAGACAAACACGAACATGCTTACCTGGTATTGAAAGAAGCCCCGGAGGAAATGGCTAAATTGATTGAGGCTATCATGCTGGGAGAATAGCGTTTAGCTGTTAAGTGAGGGATGGTTGCTGACGGATTGGATGTATCCTGCATTTTAAAGAATTATAGGAAAAAAGGCTGTTTTCCTCTTTTTGACTCTAATTTACAATAAATGGTTGAATCTGAATCTGCGTTTTTTTTTTTTGCTTGCCTGCAACACCTCAATAACCGCATCGCTGTTTTTCCCTGCCAATTCCACATTTATTTACGCCAATTATTATAGCATCGCCCCTACCCATAATTCACTATAATATCACTCACATTCCATTCCTCACCATACACTGTTACCTGGATATTCCGGTTCATGCCCTTTGGGGGTATTGCTTTATATCTTTACGAATATATCTCATTCGGAAACAGGATATTTTTTGGTTTGCAGTAAATTCCTGGCTTTTTGCATTTTCAAAGTCAAGGCAAACTGATAAATGCTTTTTCCAAAAACCTGCTTAAAAAGCTTTTGCAGTTTCCGTTGGTTCATCTTCAAACAGGAAATATTTATCGTGTTTGAGAATATAGTTGCTAATATAATCATCCTGTAGATTGATGGTTTCGGCCAACCACCTTTTACTGATAAACACGGTAATGTTTTAATGGGCACTCCGGGCGGGAAGGTATAATTGGTCACAATGTTGTTGGATGGAAAAAAGATACCATGTGGAATTAAGGTGGGAGTTCATTTTTTCACATCAGTTAATAGGCCACCTCATTAAAATCACCTATTTTAGGGCACCATAATGCTAACGTCTAATAAATAAAAACAAACATGAAGAATCTGGTTCCATTATTCATTTTATTGATAAATTTTACCATAACAACAGCCCAGGAAGTCATGCACGTGAAAGGCAAAAACCTGTACGACCCCAATGGAGAGCAGGTAGTACTGCGCGGGGTGAATGAGATGTTCATCTGGTCGGACAATCCAACGGGTGATAAAATCCTTCCGGAAATTGCCAAAACCGGTTCCAACGTAGTACGCATTGTTTGGTTGCCGCTAAAAGATAACGAAAACGCCACTCCTGAAAATCTGGATAAAGTCATAACAAACTGCATTCGCAACAAGATGTTTCCCATGCCGGAATTGCACGGCGCCACAGGCAAATGGGATAAGCTGCAGGAGCAGGTGGATTACTGGACTAATCCGGAAGTAGTGAAAGTATTAAAAAAGCATGAGCCCTACCTTCTGCTCAACATTGCCAATGAAGTGGGCGATCACTCCATAAAAGCAGAAGAATTCCAGGCCGGGTATCAAAAAGCCGTTGACCGTATACGGGCTACCGGCCTCAAATGCCCCCTCATTATTGATGCATCGGGCTGGGGACAGGATTTGGATATCTTGCTGGAAACAGGTCCGTCGCTAATTGATCATGACCCGGAGCATAACCTCATGCTATCAGTACACATGTGGTGGGTAGCTGATGACGGTTCGACTGATCGTATTAAAACCGGCATTGCCGAAGCCATATCCATGGACCTGCCACTGCTGATTGGTGAGTTTGCCCCCATGGGTGTAGGCTGTAAGCGCAGCATTGATTATAAAACCATTATGGCTGAGGCACAAAAACATCAGGTGGGCTGGATCGCCTGGTCGTGGGGCCATGCAAGGAACGGTGACTGCAGTGAGATGGACATGACGGCCGGAGAAAACCGCGGGAAATATTCCGGCTTATACGACTGGGGCAGGGAAGTTGCCCTTACCGGCACCAACAGCATAGCCAATACCTCTGTGAAGACAAATTACCTACTGCAGGTGAAACCTGGTGGTGAGGTTGTTGAAAAAACCAATCAGGAGCTATGGAAAAAGCAAATTGAAAATGTGAGGAAAGGAGAACTCATCATTCATGCTAATCCCGGAGCAGAAATAACGGTAAAACAACTGAATCACGAATTCTGGTTTGGAGCCGCCATCAGCAACAGCATTTTTGATGGTTCTGCCTCAACAGAAGATGTGGAACAGTACAAAAAAATGTTTTTGAAAAACTTCAACTCGGCAGTCACTGAAAATGCCGTAAAATGGGGCAACATGGAACGGCAAAAAGGTGAAGTAAACTATGCCGTGGTGGATGGTATGCTGGAATGGACAGAAGAAAACAACATTCCCCTGCGTGGGCATAACATCTTTTGGGGTATTCCCAAATTCGTTCAACTCTGGGTAAAAGAGTTGTCTGATGAAGAACTGGAAGAAACCCTCAAGGACCGGGCTTTGACCCTTACTAAGCGCTACAAAGGCCGGTTTGCCGATTACGACCTTAACAATGAGATGATACATGGTAATTATTACGAAGAAAAACTGGGGCCCGGCATCACCAAAAAAATGGCAAAATGGGCACAGGAAGGCGATCCGGACATTGAGCTTTACCTGAATGATTATGATATCCTCACAGGCAACAAACTGCCCGAATACATGGCGCATATCCGCCAATTGCTGGCTGATGGCGTACCCATTGCCGGCATAGGCGTGCAAGGCCACCTGCATGGTAAAAGCTTCAATCGCGAGGAATTAAAACGGTCGCTGGATTCCCTGGCAATTTTTGGCCTGCCTGTAAAAATCACGGAATTTAACATGCCCGGACAACGCTCAGAATACTATAATGACAGGAAAAAGGAAATGACCGCAGCCGATGAAGCACAAAAAGCTGCTGACCTGGTGGATTATTACAGCATCTGCTTTGCCCACCCTGCAGTGGAAGGCATCCTGATGTGGGGATTCTGGGAAGGTGCCAACTGGATACCTGCTTCCTCGCTCTACAACCGGGACTGGTCCCCTACTCCGGCAGCCCTGGCTTACCAAAAGCTTATTTTTGATGACTGGTGGACAAAAGAGACTGGCAAAACAAACAAGGATGGTGCGTACTCCCTGCCGGCTTTTTATGGTACATACGAAATTACCGTTGATGGAGAAACGAAAGAAGTATACCTGACGAAAGAAGCAGGCTGGGTGGAAGTTGAGTTTTAAATTCGGGTGTCCGGTTAATATTATTCTATTTTTCAGGAGAGAATGTCCCATTTTAAGTGTTCGGAAAATCAATTATGATATTAACACATCAATGGGAGTGCGACTCAAAGTCGCACTCCCATTATCATGCATACCGCGCAGCAATAATGTTTTAGGCTACCTATTAGTGGTATGAAAAACCGTTACCAATTTTTTGGATGATATGACTTCTCTACGGGACTAAGCTTATATTATTCTGCCAATAAATCACAAATATTACCAAAGGGGGACAGGGGCACAAGTCAGCACAAAAAAACCTTCCAGGAATTTACACCTGGAAGGTTTACCGTATTAATAAACATTCATTTTTCTAAAGGAGCTGCAACTACCCGCTAAAACTGCTCATATTCATCATCCCTTGTTTTTGCCGATGAAAGATTCAGGTTGATGCCTGTTGCTGCAGGTTTCTTAAGTTCTGCCTGCTTTGCAGGTTGGCTGGCCGGTCCTTTAACCTTACCGAAACCTTTTTCATTTTTGACAAACCCAAACGGACTCTTGCTGTCTTTGGCCCTGTTGTCTACTTTAAAGTATTCAATCAGGTTCTTCAGTTGCTCAGCCTGCGTAGCCAGTTCTTCAGAACTTGTCGCCATTTCTTCTGATGCAGCAGCATTTTGCTGGGTAACACCATTTAACTGTTGAACAGCTCCATTTACCTGATTGGAACCATTGGCCTGCTCAAGACTCGCTGCCGTTATTTCCTGTACCAGCTTGGTGGTTTTTTCCACATTGGGCAGCGTTTTTTCCATTTCAGATCCGGCTTGCTCCGATAATTTCAGGCTGCTGTTGGCAAGGGTAACAATTTCATCAGCAGCTACCTTACTACGTTCAGCGAGCTTACGTACTTCCGCAGCCACTACTGCAAAGCCCCTGCCGTGCTCACCGGCACGTGCAGCTTCAACAGCAGCATTCAGGGCCAAAAGGTTAGTCTGAAAAGCAATATCATTGATAATCTGTATTTTGCTTGCAATATCACGGTTAGCTTCAATGGAGCTTTGTGAGGTATCGCGTACCCGGCGGATTCCTCCCGAAGCTTCCAGCGAGATTTTTTCTGTTTGTTGGGCATTGTCTGTGTTTTGCTCAATATTGGCAGCAATTTCCTCCATTGTTGAGGATACTTCTTCTACCGATGAAGCCTGCTCTGTAGCCCCTTCTGATAACGATTCAGAAGTACTGCTCAATTGCTGGCTTGCCGATGCAATGTTTTCAGCGCCGGTAATAATGCCACCGACAATCTCCTGAAGCTTAACAACCATGGCATTTAAAGCTTTTGCCAGTTTTCCGACCTCATCTTCCTGATCCACATCCAGTGTTTGTGTTAAATCACCCTGGGCTATTTTTTCAGAAAATTTCACTCCTTTATTCAATGCTACAGTAATGCTGTGACTAATGCGTGAAATAACCAGAACAAATAAACCAATGCCCAGCAAAATAGCAACCATAATGGCATTGCGCACATTGTTAATCACTCCCATGAGTTCACTTTCATAAATAGTAACAGCAACATAGGACTCAATAGGCTCTATATATTTAAAATATTGAAACTTATTCTTCCCTTCATATACATATTCTGTTTTGGCCTCTTTTTGATTTGCATTTTTCATGTCTTCGAAAAAGTCCTGGCCCACCAGGCTTTCGCCTTCATCAGAAGGATGGATGACCAATTCACCGTCTGCAGATACCAGGTATGGATATCCTGTTTCGAAGTATTGTTTTTGATCAAACATATCCTTTAAATCCGACATGTCCTTTTCAGGCTGACCAACGCCCAGGGTACCAATAAGCTCATTTCCATCATATATTGGGGTATAAGTAGTAAGGTACCATTCATCAACCACAATGGCACGACCGGAATAGTTTTGCCCCTGATTGATGGCCTTTGCAACCGGTGAATCGATAGGAATATGTGTACCCAGTTGACGGTTTCCCTGCTCATCTTTAACAGAAGTGGAAACCCTGATAAAACCATTGGCAGTCTTTTTAAATACTGAAACAAGCGCACCTGTTCTGGATGTAACATAATCCACGTACCCAAAATTTTTGTCCACGCGCTCACCACTTATAAGCCATTCGCTGTCATTTTCACCTTCCTGAACAGCAACTCCGCCACGAAGGGTCAATTCCTTACTGGCAAAATCAAGCATTAAATCATTTTCTTTCTGTCGTTGTTCAATCTGAAGGGTAATAATCCTTGTCAGGTCTTCAACCTGTTCAAACATTCTGGCATCGGTATCGCTTAGGATATTGTTCTTTTGCATGCGCAGGGTATATATCCCAATGGACGCAATAATAAGAACCATTACAGCACTCAAGACAAGGTTCAACCTGAGCCCGATTTTCATGTCATTCAACTTTCTC
Organism: uncultured Bacteroidales bacterium; assembly: GCA_964652315.1. Lineage (GTDB taxonomy): Bacteria > Bacteroidota > Bacteroidia > Bacteroidales > JAAAOM01 > CAZZBU01. The sequence goes on along the minus strand of CAZZBU010000114.1, from coordinate 5,858 downwards.
ATGCTTTTTACTCCTTTTAATTATTGTTACTTCATCTATTTGTTAGGCCATCAACTTCCATTCTCATTTTTCAAGCGGACGTAATCCGGAAAATAATGATGCCCCTTTTTAACCGCATTCATTGCCGCTTCAAGTTCATCAAACACCTGCGTTTTGGAAACACACCCTTTGAATCCGGCCGGAATAAGCTCATCCAATAACATGCGTTCATGGTGATAGGTAAGCGCTATGATATTCTGACGACAGTTTTGCCAGGTAATCTTTTTGCATCCTTTAATACCATCAATTTCCGGCATTTCAATATCCATTAGCACGATGTCACAGGAATAGTTTTCAGGCGAATGCATAAATTCCTGAACCGAGGTAAAGGTGCTTACATTTGTATATTTATGATATTCCGTAAGAAAGATATAGATGGTTTCTAAAAACTGTATGTTATCATCAATTACCGCAATATTCATTTTGATCAAGCTTATGGTTGTTTTTACGATAATCAACATGATGTGTTTATGGTAATATTCTTCAAATTCAGCAGGGGGTTTTCTTCAATCAGCCTGTCGGAAAACACCCAGGGTTTATTTAGAATAAAACACCCTTTTAGGCCAACTACAACTATATAATTTAAGCCAACTACAACTTTATAATCCCTTGTTTGATAGCATAGACAACGAGGCCGGTAGCATTTTTACTATTTGTTTTCTGTAAAAGCTTTGTCCGGTAGTTCTCCACGGTTTTCACACTCAGGTGAATGTTATCAGCAATTTCCTGGGTTGACAAGCCAAGGGCAAGTTGCTGAATAATTTCTATTTCACGGCTGGTAAACCTGCTGTCGTTATGCTGTGGATTTTGTTTTTCTTTCTTTGAAATATTGGCCAACAGGTGTTGCAACAGCTCATTTGAAAAATAACTATGTCCCTGATTTACCTTATTAATTGCTTCTTTGAGCTCTGCCTTATCCGACGATTTCAGGATGAAACCTTTGGCGCCGGCATTAATCATTTCGTGGTAAAAGCTTTCTTCGCCAAACATGGTTAGGGCAACAATTTTCAAATCAGGATATAATTCCAGGGCTTTTTGGGTTGCTTCTATCCCCCCCATAACAGGCATATCAATATCGGTGAGTACAATATCCGGCTTTGTTGCCTTTAATAATTCAAGCAACTGCACTCCATTGGATGCTTCACCAATAACTTCAGCTATTTCATCCAGTTCGATCAGTGTTTTTATGCCATCACGAAACAGGTAATGATCATCAGCTAATATAATTTTTGGTTTCATGCTCCCTGTTTATTTGAGTAAGATCGATGTAGATGCTGACATGGACTCCTTTATTCTTTTCACTGGTTAATTCCAAATTTCCACCAAGGGTCTTTATCCTGCTCCGGATATTGTTTAAGCCCAACCCCTTTCCTGATGTAATCTGCGTTGTTGAATCAAAACCAATTCCGTCATCAAAATAATCGATAATGAGTTTTTCTTCCTTTATCTTATGATCGATGATTAATCGTATGCTGCTGGCACTGGCATATTTCAGCGTGTTGTTGATAAGTTCCGTCGTTATCCTGTAAAGGGTTACCTCCACCTGCTTTGGAAGCCGTAAATTCAGGTTGTTGGATATATCAATTACAATTCCCTGGGTTTCAGCAAGCCCCTCAGTGAATCGTTGCAAGGCTTTGGCAAAGCCAAACATATTCAGGATATGTGGGCTCAGATTGTTGGATATTTCGCGCAAAGCATTGATGGCTTCCTGGATGTTTTCATTGCCTTTTGATATGATGGTCTGTTTTTTTGATTCATCATTCACCTCAGCAAGCCATTGAAAATAGAGTTTAACAGTGGACAACAAGGGGCCAACACCATCATGTAATTCTTTGGCAAACCTGGCCCTTTCATTTTCCTCGGCCCTGATGGTAGCTGTAAGCAATTGTTTTTCAAGTTTTCGTTTGTCTGTTACATCGCGCAATACCACCTGTAAATACGGGATGCCTCCAAGATCAAAACGGTTCATGCTTACAACCGTATAAATAAGAGACTTATCCTCATTGATGAGCGACCACTCATGGATCTGGGGTTTACCTTTCAGGGTTTTTGCAATTATTTCTGTGGCATAGTCGAGCGATCTTTTTCCATTGGGTTGAATTTCAGGTGAAAAATCAAAAGGAGATCGACCAATAATCTCTTCGCGTGCATACCCCTGCAACTCAGTACCTTTTTGGTTGCAATCCACAATCTTTATATCAGTATCGAGAATAAATATCGCATCGTTGGAATAATCAAATAGTGTCCGGTATTTTGTTTCGCTTACGCTAAGAGCGTCAATATAGCGCTTTTTCTCTGTAACATCCACAAAATATACCAACACCAGATCATCGGGAATATAACCAAAAGTGAATTCGATTTCTGCTGTTTTATTGACTGTTCTGTATTGATATGTTTTCTGCAGATTGTAACTCGATTTAGTCTTATATGTGGTTTTAACCGCATGCAACAGCTCCGGTTCATCGCCCCAAATTTCTTTCACGGTTTTACCAAATACTGAGACAACCTTGCCTTTGGTATCATCAAAAGCAGCTTTGTTGGCATCGATAAAAATAAATTCGTCATTTTCTGCTTTAATCGTATAAACCGGATTGGGAAAGTTGTGGTATTGCGATTCATACCTTCGAATAGACTCTTGATATTGGGATTCGGCCATTTTCCGTCTTTCATCCAGTCTGTTTGACTGGTAAACAATAAAAGCTGTAATAACCAAAAGAATAAGCAAAATAACAATGGCTGCTCTTAGAAACGTTGATTTAAAACCTTGAATTTCCTTTTCCAGTTCTTCAATATACACTCCGGTTCCAACTATCCATCCCCATGGTTCATAAGCCCTGAAATAAGATAATTTGGGGACAATCTTTGTTGAATCATCTTTCCATTGCCAAACATAAGATTCATACGTTTCGCCCTCACGCAAAACTTCAGGTGTAGCAATTTCAAAAAGCTTTTTACCTGCGGGATCTTTAAAAACCGTTAGATCAGTGCTATCAAGATCGGGCCGGTACGGGTGCATAAGCATTTTTTGATCAAAGGTAGATACCCAAAAATAATCTTTATTATCTGCACCATACCGCAGGTTTTTCAGGCGAATTAAAGCCATTCGCTGTGCAAAATTCTTTGACAATACATTATTTTGATAATCTTTATGATAGCTGTCAAGAATGCTGATGACTGTTTTCGTAAGTTCTCTGATCGATTCATTTTTATGTCTGTAAATATTGGCTTCATATGCCGGCATAACCACATAAAAAAATGCCAGGATAAATAAAACAATGGTGAGTAGTGAAGTAAAAAAAATTCCTGTTCGAAGCGTAAAATATCCTTTCATGAATAGCACTTTATCCGTTATTCGTCATCCCCTCTAATTATCCTTTCATTTATCATATCTGGCTTTGGCAGCTATTTTTGCAAAAGGCAGTCCCATACAACTAAAGCAGGGCCCGTATCAGGAAAAATAAATTTATCAAATAATTATTGAAAATAGTACCCCCTCCCCTAAACTACATTCTTATACTTAATAAAAGGTAATTAGTTTCGAAAGCGCCGATAAATACAATCGGTGCTGTTACACACGGCACATCCGTATGCTTCCTTTTTCAGGCCTTTACCCAAACCCATGATTCCGCTAATGGATTTCAAAGGCTGCATCAGGGCAGAATCTGACAATGAAATGCCACAAAAATTATGGGGCAGGCAAGCAAATAACTGATGCTGATCGCTTACATCCCAACCACAATAACCCGGACTGTAACGATTGGTTAGCGATTCATCCTGCATAAGCACATCTTTTTCGAGCAGGGCTGTAATTTTGTCCATCCCAAGCTCTACTATTTCTGATGCGAGCAGGTCAGCCAGATATCCTTTGGCCATATCATCAGATTTCATCAATGCAGATGACCATCTTGAGATTTCTTCCCCTACAGTACAGACAAACAATATAAGCTTCCTTGATTTTGCCAGGCGATGATAAATCATTTTATCCGGATGAATCACATGATTTTCCAAACGAATGGAATATGTTTCTTTCTGAAATTCAACCCCGTCATAAATTACAATGCCACCATGCAAATGAACCAGTTTTTCAGCTTCCATAAGTGCTTCATCAATCCATTCATTGAAGGGTGAAGGTGTTTCTCCCGGTGTGAACCCGGAGAGTTTTTCCAATATTTGTTTCTGAGGCCTGACATCCTTATATTTCAAGTGATATTCGCGAATTTCTTTTTGCTGAATCATAGAGGAAAGATAATCATTTATCCTTAGTTGCTGTCGCTTCCAGGAAATGAATAATGCCCTTTTCATTGAGGTTATGCCCCAGTATAATCACCTCTGATTGCATACGCTTATTATTGTTAGGAAGTACCTGCATATTCAGGTGCCCCGAAGCATATTGTAAATGAATCAGATTAGCCCTGACAGGAGTTATTACAAAACCCTTGGCACGCATAATCTCCCCAAGATTATTTCTTGTTTCGAACAACGCTTTAATGTCTTCCTTCAAAAGCGGCTTATGTGAACGATACACCACAAACTCAATATCAGGTGGATTGCTCCCCCTGGGAATATCTGAATGTTCACCTGCCTGAAATGCTCTTGGTAAAAGTCCAAAAGGTTTGTGAAGTTCAATCTTATTCAGCCTGGCAAAGGTAGTTACTTCAATTTTTGCCAAAGGATTGATGCCCCGCAGTGAATTCCGGATTTCATCAATGTCGCCTGCCCTGTCAGCTTTATTGATAATCAACGTATCTGCTATCTCAATCTGATGCTTAAGCTGTGTGTTGTGCCGTGTTTGTGTAAAATAAGTTGAGCCGTCAACCAGACACCATGTTTGAGCCAAATAAACACAGGTATTCAATTTAGACTTACTGATAATTTGTGCAATGGCTATGGGATCCGACAGCCCGGAAGCTTCAATGAATAATGCCTCTGGTTTGTAGGTCTCCAAAAATTTTATGGCAGATGATACAAAATCATTCAGCAGACACACACAAAACACTGACCCTTTGTTTATCTCCAGAATATGAAATGGATTATCGGATTCATAATTAAGCACTTCACCATCAATGTTGGCCGGTGCAAATTCATTCTGGATAATCCCTATGGAGGTATGTTCACCATGCTGGCGGATTATCTCCCTGAGAAAGGTTGTTTTACCGCTTCCCAGGAAACCAGTAACCAAAAACAGGGGTATCTTGGGCATTATTTATACTTTTTCACAGCACGGGCAATCATTCGGATATGCTCAGGGGTGGTTCCGCAGCAACCACCGATGATGTTAGCTCCTGCTTTGAGAATGTCTTCAACAAAAGACGCCATAATTTCAGGTGTTTCCGGAAAAACGGTTTCCCCGTCCTTATACACAGGCATTCCTGCATTGGCGTGGATTAACACTGGAATGTCGGCATTTACTTTCCTGATTTCGCGAACGATGTGTATCATTCCTTCAATGCCATTGCCACAATTGGCGCCGATGATGTCAGCACCTGCATTGACGACCGCCTCTACCATGTCAGTTGGTGCGGCTCCCATCATAGATTTATATTCGCCATCTACCGTACGCTCAAAAGTCATGGTACAGATTATTTCGGCATCCGTATTCTCTTTAGCTGCTTTAACCGCAGCCTCTGCTTCGGCAATATCGCTCATGGTTTCTATAACGAGTGCATCAGCGCCTCCCTGGTACAGCGCTGCAGCCTGTTCTTTGAACGCGTCATACAATTCTTCTGCTGTAACATCACCCATAACCAGCATTTTACCGGTTGGTCCGATTGATCCAATCACGTGTTTATCGGGTCCGGCGGCCCTGCGCGAAATTTCAG
>CAZZBU010000113.1:0-12633 GCA_964652315.1 uncultured Bacteroidales bacterium | reverse complement strand
CCCTCTGCTGTCGCGCTCCTAGGCAGTAAATGGTAAACGTTAATCAGTAAACGGTAAACGGTGAGAAGTAAACAGGAGCAGGTTGTTGGTCTCTTTCAACTTCGAGCTTCGAGCTTCGAACTTCAAGCTATCAACCATCAGCCATCTCCTCCGCTGTCGCGTGTCTCCGCTTTTGCGCGTCTCCCGACGCGTGACTCCAAGACTTCCGTCTTCAGTCTATTCTTCCTCAAACCCAAAATAACTCTTTGCGTTGTAATACGAAATGTTTTCCACCATTTGGCCGAGGAGGTCCATATCTGCGGGGATTTCTCCGTTTTCTACGTCATTGCCAATCAGGTTGCAGAGGATCCTTCTGAAATATTCATGCCGCGGGTAGGAGAGGAAGCTGCGTGAATCGGTAAGCATACCAACAAACCGGCTCAAAAGGCCGAGGTTGGAGAGGGCCGTCATTTGCCGTTCCATGCCGTCTTTTTGATCCAGGAACCACCAGCCGGAACCAAATTGCATCTTGCCGGGGATGCTGCCGTCCTGGAAATTGCCAATCATGGTGGCAACCAGTTCATTTTCGCGTGGATTCAAATTATAAATAATGGTTTTTGCCAGTTTGTTTTCTTTGTCCAGGGTATCAAAAAACTTCGACATGGCCCTTCCCATAGTAAAATCACCAATGGAATCAAAACCGGTGTCAGGTCCTAACTGGTTGAACAACCGGGTATTGTTGTTGCGCATGGCTCCGATATGAAACTGCTGGGTCCATCCCCGGGCATGATTCATTAATCCGAGTTCAACCAGCATGGCTGATTTAAATTTCAGCACTTCAGACTCATCGAGTTGTACGCCGCCACGGATTTTGTTGAAGATGGAGCGGATTTCACCATCAGTAAAGCTCTCAGCATAAAAGGTCTCCAGGCCATGGTCGCTCAGGCGGCACCCTTGCTTGTGAAAATAAGTATGCCGTTTTTCCAGGGCAGCCAATAAATCGCTGTATCGATTGATATCCTGACCTGTAACCTTGGATAATTCATCAAGGTAGGCATTAAACGCCACGGGATTTTCAACACCCATGGCTTTGTCCGGCCGCCAGGTGGGAAGCACTTTTATTTCAAAACCATCTTTTTTGATTTTTTTATGGTGGGCCAAATCATCCACCGGATCATCGGTGGTACAAACCAGTTCAACCTTCATCTTACGCATGAGGTTGCGGGTAGAAAATTCTTGGGTGTTTAATTTTTCGTTGGCTTGCTGGTATATAACCTTCGCGGTTTTAGGACTCAATAAATCTTCGATTCCAAAATAATTTTTCAGTTCCAGGTGGGTCCAGTGATACAGGGGATTTCGAATGGTATGTGGAACCGTCTCGGCCCATTTGCTGAATTTTTCTTCATCGCTGGCATCGCCGGTACAGTATTGCTCTTTCACGCCATTGGTTCGCATGGCCCGCCATTTATAATGATCGCCGGCCAGCCATACCTGGGTGAGGTTTTTAAATACTTTGTCTGAAGCCACCTCTGCCGGGTTTAAATGGCAGTGGTAGTCAATGATCGGCATCTTAGCTGCATGATCGTGATACAGGATTTCTGCTGTTTTCGTTTGTAAAAGGAAATTATTGTCAAGAAATTTTTTCATAAGAAGGAGGATTAAATAATTTAAAGTTCAAAACTAAATAATACAAATATTCTTGATAATTAAAAACTAAATAACCGTTTAATATGCCGGTCATAAATGTTTTCAGTTACCTGTTTACCTACAATATCAGCATTGCCTTGTATCATATTAATATAAACGTTGCTGTATTCGGCAGCTACCTTATAGGCCACATGAATGAGTTGCCTGAAATTGGGATTGTATTCCGGGTGACCGGGAATATGGCGCAGGCTGTGCTCGAATTTTTCACTGCTCCAGCCGGCCACTTCATCCGGCGATGGGAGGTTATCATAATCAATGTCGATGACAGTGGCATAAGGTCCGCAAAGTTCTTCTTTCCGTTCATAACCTTTCCGGTAGATTGATTTGGCCAGATCCAGGGCCTCATCCCCGGCCATGGCCAGACCTATCATCTCTTCCAGCCAGGTAGTGCCTGCTGTTTTCACATGAATGCCCTTATCATATTTTTTAATCAATTCTCCCATGATGGGATAAATAGTAAATTTATCGCTGCCCGAATGAATGGAGAGTTTAAGGTTATCCGGAAGTCCGAATTCTTTTATGGCAAAATCAATCACCAGAAGATCTTCTTCAAATTCGCGACGGAATTGCTCAACGTCACCCACATAGTCGACTCCCTTATTGAAACGGCCTGTAAACTTTGGGGCAATTGTCTGGGCCGGCACCCTGTACATGTCCAGTGCACTGAGGATAAAGAACAATTCAACTGGTGTCTGAGGGGCTTCCACTTCGTCCATGGAAACTTCGGGAATAAAATTTTCAGCACCTTTTTTGGCTGCTATGTGTTGATATATTTTGCTCGCTTCTTTGGCAGCGAACAGAAATTTATGAGCGATTTCCTTCAGAACATCTTCAGTGATGGTATAGGGTTCATCGATACCTGGAATATGTAGCTTACCAACATATTGCTTATTTTTATCCAGAAACTGTTTAATTTCATTTCCGTCTGCAGTTTTGCCAATATAATCGGCCACATCCAGGGTGAAAAAATCGCTGTAATCAATAAAATTATCCACTGTGGACAGGTTAATATGATCGGCATCAACAAAATAATTGCCCTGCCAGTTAAGTTCTTTTACTGCTGCGTCTGCTTCCTCCCGCACATCCTCGGGTGAGGAATGAATGGTCTGATGTTCCCGGTTTGATTTATTCCAAACGGGCACAATATTAATGCCTGCTTCAAGGGCCATTTGTATGGCTTTTAATTGTGCTGCTCCCTGACAACCGAACCGGTCACCAACACCAAAAGAATACTTGTTCAATTTCATTACGTAAGGGTATTATTGCTATGTATAGCGTTAAAACAAAATTTATCGTGTACGCACACGAAATTACAACAAATTTTGTTTATCCTATAAAATATTTTGTTAAATTTGCCTTGGACAAAAAACGTGTACGTACACGGATATAATATAAGTCTTTCATTTTATGTGATTTATTATCAAAAATACAAAAAAAATACGGATTAAGGATATCGCTCAGCTTGCCGGTGTTTCTATTGGAACTGTGGACAGGGTAATTCATAATCGTGGTGAAGTATCCGAAAAAACCCGGGAAAAAATTCTGAACATTGTTAAGGAAATGAATTTTGAACCGGACATCCTGGCCAGTACCCTGGCCTCAAAAAAAACGTTCCGGTTTGCTGTTTTATTTCCCCGGGTGACCCCTGAAAGCACCTTTTGGAAATCTCCTTTAATTGGTGTAGAGAAAGCCCTGGATGAGATCGGACATTACGGAGTTACCATCGAGCGTTTTTTGTTTGACCCTTTTAGTCATAAATCCTTTGCTAAAGAAGCAGCCAGGTTAATTGAATATGCACCCGATGCGTTTTTGCTTTCACCGGTTTATCATGAAGAGGCAATGCAATTGTTAAACGAAGCAGAGGTTAAAAATATACCTTATGCCTTTGTAAATAGTAACATGGAAGATACAGAGAGCCTCTCGTACATTGGTCAGGACTCCTTTCAAAGTGGAAAAGTTGCGGCAAAAATCATGGGCCTGGCAGTAAAACCAGAAGCCCAATTACTGGTGATTAACATTTCTAAAAATCTAAATAATCACAAGCACATCCTTAAAAGGAAAAATGGGTTCATTTCTTATTTTGATAAACAGAAGAAAATTTCAATTCAATCCCTTGATATTGAAAATACAGATCAGCCCACTGTTAATAAAACTCTTGAGTCCTGGTTTAATAAACATGGTACGCCCGATGGAATTTTTGTTACCAACTCCAGGATTTATAAAATTGCTGGTTTTTTAAAAGATAAAGGGCATTCAAATCTGTTTTTAATAGGATACGACTTGCTTGATGAAAATGTAAAACTGCTAAATGATGGTGTAATTGATTTTCTTATAAGCCAGAAACCCATTGAACAGGGGTATCGTGGTATTATGTCGTTATACAATCACGTAATATTGCATAAAGTTGTACCGGCTGAGCAGCATTTGCCCATTGATATTATTGCAAAAGAAAACCTGCAATATTATTTGAATAACTGAAAACAATTTAAAAAAGATATGATTTACAATTCATTTAAAGATTTAGAAGGAAAAGTTTGTACGATTACCGGAGGGGCCGGGGTTATAGGTTCTGCGTTGGTACGGGGAATGGCCTCTGTGGGGGTGAAAACTGCTATTCTTGACCGGGATAAGGAAATGGCGGATAAAATGGCCAGTGAGATTCAGAAAGAGTTCAACGTTGAAACTATTGGCGTTGAAGCAGATGTTTTGAAAAAAGAGTTATTGATAAAAGCCCGTGAAGAGGTTCACTCAAAACTGGGAAAAATAGACTTGCTTATAAACGGAGCAGGTGGTAATTCGCCCCAGGCAACTACCCAGGTGGAGCAGATGACAAAGGAAGATTTGAATAATCTTGACAGTACATTCTACGGGCTGCATATCGAGGGTTTTCAAAAAGTTTTTGATCTCAACTTTATGGGTACCCTGTTACCATCCATGGTACTTACCCAGGATATGGTTGAAAAAGGTGAAGGGGTGGTTTTAAACATTTCTTCGATGAATGCATACAAACCCTTGACTAAAATTCCGGCTTATTCAGCAGCTAAATCAGCCATTAATAATTTTACTGAATGGTTGTCAGTGCATCTGGCCAAAGTAGGAATAAGGGTCAATGCCATAGCACCAGGCTTTTTCCTGACAAACCAAAACCGGTTTTTATTAGTGGATGAAAAAAGCGGCAATCCAACACCTCGTGGTGAAAAAATCATAACAAATACGCCTATGGGTAGGTATGGTGAACCGGAGCACCTGCAGGGGACTGCATTATACCTTCTGAGTAATCTTTCAAATTTTGTTACCGGTATTGTTATTCCGGTTGATGGAGGGTATAGCGCTTTTGGAGGTGTATAAAAAGCTTTGAAATTAAGGGCAGATGAAGAATGGTTTTTAAAAAGAATAATAGTAAAACAAGATGGAACAAACGTGGAGATGGTATGGGCCAACAGACCCGGTTTCACTGGCTGATATACGACAGGCAGGAGCTACAGGAATTGTAACAGCATTGCATGATATTCCTGTTGGTGAGGTATGGCCGTTGGAAGAGTTGGAAAAAAGAAAGCGGTTCATTGAATTTGATGAGAGTGGAAAAGTCACTAAACCCCGGGGATTAACCTGGTCAGTCATTGAAAGCATTCCGGTGCATGAAGACATTAAGCAGGGAAAACCTTCCAGGGACAAATGGATTGAAAACTACAAACTGAGCATCCGTAATGTTGGAAAAGTGGGAATACCGGTGGTGACATATAATTGGATGCCGGTGGTGGACTGGACCCGCACAAACCTTGAACTTGAGCTCGAAGACGGTGCACGGGCCCTGGCGTTTGATATGGCTGAGTTTGCAGCTTTTGACATGTTTATCCTGCAACGGGAGGGGGCTGAAAATAACTATACCGATGAAATTAAACATGCGGCCCAGGAAAAATTTGAATCCATGTCATCGGAGCAACGTTATATCCTGCAAAAAAATATCATCGCCGGACTACCCGGTGGTCAGGAAGGATACAGCCTGGATGACTTTAAACAACGGCTGGCTGAGTATAAAAACATTGATTCTGATAAGTATCGCGAAAACTTAAGGTATTTCCTCGAAGCTATTGTGCCGGTAGCCATTGAATCTGGTGTGCGGTTGGCCATCCATCCTGATGACCCGCCCATTTCTTTATTTGGGCTACCCCGGGTGGTGAGTACCGAGAAGGATTTACAATACCTTGTCAATATCCATGACAGCATTTATAACGGACTCTGCATTTGCACCGGTTCACTTGGGGTGCGGCCCGACAATGATCTACCCGGTATCATCGAAAGACTGGGTGACAAAGTTAATTTTCTGCACCTGCGGAGCACACAACGCGACATCATGGGAGGGTTTCATGAAGCCAGCCACCTGCGTGGCGATGTGGATATGTTCCGGGTGATGACTTCCGTGCTGAAAGAACAAAAACGACGCCACGCTGCCAACCGGCGTGATGATCAAATCCCCATGCGGGCCGATCACGGACATACGATTCTTGACGACTTAAAAAAGAAAACAAACCCCGGGTATTCGGCTATTGGTTTGTTGCGAGGCATGGCTGAGTTAAGAGGATTGGAGATGGGAATTAAAAAAAGTGGCATAATCTATCAATAGAAAAACATAAAGCTATGAACATTGAACTAAAAAAAGATTGTAAATATGCCTTGTTGGTTCCTACCAGCATGGGTGTGAGAATTACCCCGGTCAACGGACAACCGGTTTACAGTACCGATACCTTTATTATGCAGTCGACCAGTGCAGAGACCAATGTGGCAAGCATTTCGGCTTATCTGGGCTTACCGGTTAAGGTACTTACTGCTTTTGTGAAAGGCAGCCCCATCGCTCAAATGATAAAGAGCAACCTCAAACAGCGCCACATGGATTATGAAGGTCCTGAGTTGGATCAAGGCGGGCCCTGGGGATACCGCCATCAGTTTAACATTGCAGACAGCGGATTTGGTACCCGTGGGCCAAGGGTGCATAACGACCGTGCAGGCGAGGTGGGCCGTACTCTTAATGTGAAGGATTTTGACCTTGATCGCATATTTGGAGATGAAGGAGTTCAAATTATCCATCTGTCCGGATTGATTGGAGCACTATCTCCGGAAACCAGTCATTTTTGCCTGGAACTCGCCCGGGCAGCAAAAAAACACGGGACCCGCATTTCATTCGATCTGAACTACCGGGCTTCGTTCTGGGAAGGACGGGAAAAAGAACTGCGCGAAAATTTTGCTGAAATAGCCTCAGTATCCGATATTCTGGTTGGCAACGAAGAAGATTTTCAGCTTTGTCTGGGCATCCAGGGCCCTGAGGCCGGCGGGGTAGGACTTGCCGGTAAAATTGATAATTTCAAGGAAATGATCCGGCGGGTAAAGGAAACCTATCCCAATGCGTCAGTTTTTGCTACTACGTTAAGAGAGGTTCTTCATACCAACGCCCATAATTGGGGTGCCATCATGCTCGAAGGCAATGACTGGTATGTGGAGAATCCACGGGAAATCCAGGTGCTCGACCGCATTGGTGGTGGAGATGGATTTGTCGGAGGCTTGTTGTATGGTATCCTGCGTGGCTGGGATCCTGAAAAATGGGTGCAGTTTGGATGGGCAACAGGTGCCCTGGCTACAACCTTCCTCACGGATTATGCCCAGCCTGCCGATGAAGATGTAGTCTGGAGCATCTATAAAGGAAATGCGCGGGTGAAACGGTAAACGGTGAACGGTGATATAGTGATAGCTGAAATGTAATAATCTAAAAGCTTAAAGCTAAAAGCTCAAGGCTGAAAGCAGTAAGGAGTGATCAGTGACCAGTTATCAAAGTGATAGGTAAAAGGTAAAAAGTAAGAAGAAGTAAACGGTAAATAATATAGTCTTGAAATATTACGCAGCATAACAAATGAGGCCCAATGGGCCGGCAAGGTAATAGAAGCCCAGGGTAGAGCAAATAAGCCACAGGCTTATGAAGCGGCGCCCTGGGTAGAAGAATATAAAAGGAACCCGTCGCGAAGTATCGTTCATAAGAATTTATATATATAACCTGTCGACGGAAAAGGCGTTAATTTGAACCGAAGAACGATGAGTGAAACCCTCATGCAATGCCGTCCACAACAAGGACATGAACCGAACCGCCATTTGGCGGTGAGCTCGCCGAAGGCAATAAACAAGAGGGCCTGCCTGCGGCAAACAGGTTCCATGGTATTCGAAATACTAATGTCATTTTTTGACAATTATAATTATTTGAAAAACAATTGTCTAATTATTTTTTATACGAATGAAACAGGATAAGGTTGAGCAGTAACTTTACCTTCCAGTGTTTATTAAACCTGGAAGTCTCGGGTTAAATATAAGGCCGTAAACAAACGAATATAAAGGAATTGGAAGCTCGAAGTCCGAAGAAAGAAAAAACAGAAACGCTTTTTTCCGGACTCCGGTCTTCCGACTCCCGACTTAAATTACACAATATGCTTTACTATCAAAGAGGTTCAGAAAATGATGAATTGTTGTCCAGCGATCTCCGGGAAGGAATAATCCTTGCCTTGAATAAACTTGGACAAAAGAAAAAAGTACTGGCCATTCCGCCGGATTTTACCCGCTTCCATTCACGGGCAGGGGAGATTACCAGCATGGTAAATGATTATTATGGTGATACCCTTACTGATGTATTGCCGGCACTGGGGACGCATGCACCCATGTCAAAAGAACAGAAAATGCAAATGTTTCAGGGTGTTCCAAACAAAAAAATTAAGGTACATGACTGGCGCAATGATGTGATTACGGTAGGAACAGTCCCGGGCACCAAAGTCAGTGAATTTACTGAAGGCCGGCTCGATTACGACTGGCCGGCACAGTTGAATAAACGCATCCTTAATGGAGGTTACGATCTGATTTTATCCATTGGGCAGGTAGTCCCCCACGAGGTTATTGGGATGGCCAATTACAATAAAAATTTGTTTGTAGGCACAGGAGGTTCAGAGGGCATCAATAAAAGTCATTTTGTTGGCGCCGCTTATGGCATGGAACGGGTTATGGGACGGGCCGATAATCCGGTCAGGAAGCTGCTCAATTATGCCTCAGAAAACTTTGTGCCAGATTTACCTGTAGTCTACATCCATACAGTAATCGGCCGAAACGAGGAGGGTAAATTGGTGACTCGCGGATTGTATATTGGCGATGATTATGAGGTGTTTACCAAAGCAGCCGATCTATCCCTCAAAGTGAATTTCACCATGCTTGATGAACCTCTTGAAAAAGTGGTGGTTCACCTCGATCCCTCTGAGTTTAAAAGCACATGGCTGGGCAATAAAAGCATTTACCGTACACGCATGGCTATTGCTGATGGTGGGGAGTTAATTGTGCTTGCACCCGCCCTTAAAGAATTTGGTGAAGATAAAACCATCGATAAACTTATCCGAAAATATGGTTATGTTACCACACCTGAAGTGTTGGCGCTGGTAGATGAAAATCAGGACTTACAGGAGAACCTTGGAGCTGCAGCCCATCTTATTCACGGCTCGTCCGAGGGTAGGTTCAAAATCACCTATTGCCCCGGGCATCTCTCAAAAAAAGAAATCGAAGCTGTAAATTTCCGGTATGCTGATCTGCAAACCATGATGGATAAATATAACCCGGATGTGTTGAAAGACGGATATAATACTTTACGCGATGGAGAAAAGATTTATTATATTTCCAATCCGGCCCTCGGGTTATGGGCACATAAGAGCCGGTTTACGGATTAGCCCGTAAGGCTTGAATTTGAATATTACATGAAAAGCATGACTGAAATAAAATGGGGAATCATCGGCTGTGGCGATGTGACGGAGAAAAAATCCGGACCTGCATTTAATAAAGTGCAGGGTTCGGAGTTGGTGGCTGTCATGCGAAGAGATGCTGTCAAAGCTGAAGATTATGCACACCGGCACAGTGTTCCTCGTTGGTACGATGATGCAGAGAAATTAATTGCTGATCCGGAGGTGAATGCCATTTATGTGGCCACTCCACCGGATACTCATGCGGAGTATGCTGTCAAAGCCATGAAGGCGGGGAAGCCTGTTTACGTTGAAAAACCAATGGCCAGGAACTATGTGGAATGCCTGGAGATGATTTCAGCGGCTGAGAAGCACAACGTGTCTCTTTTCGTGGCCTACTACCGACGTGCCCTGCCCGGATTCCTGAAAGTAAAAGAGCTGATTGAGCAGGGCGCTATTGGTAAGGTACAATTGGTAAGTCTTCGGCTGCATAAAAATTTAAAACCCACAACAGGCGATGATCTTCCCTGGCGTGTGATTCCTGAAATTGCCGGTGGTGGACATTTTGTTGATCTGGCTGCCCATCAGCTGGATTTTCTTGACTTTCTTTTCGGGCCGGTTAGTAACATTCAAGCTAATGTTGCAAACCTGGGTAAACGCTATGAGGCAGAGGACACCATCACGGCCAGCTTTCAGTTTGAGCAGGGAATGTTGGGTTCTTGCTCATGGGCATTCAATGTGCCAGATGCGGCCGAAGAAGATGTGATGGAATTTATCGGTGATGCCGGAAAAATTGTCTTTTCCTGCTTTAATGTGGTGCCGGTCCAATTGTATAATCAAAGTGGAAGAAATGAATTTACTTATACAAATCCGGAAAACATTCAGTTTAATTTGATTAATAAAGTTGTCGGCGAGTTGCAGGGAAAGGATGAATGTCCCAGTACCGGTCGATCAGCAGCCCGTACCTCCTGGGTAATGGATGAGGTATTAAGCATGTATTATCATAAGGAAAGAGGTGAAAGGTGAAAGGAAGCGGTAAGCAGTGATCGGTGAATGGTGAGTGGTGAACGATAAAAAGCATAGGGCACGGAGCAAAGAACGGTAAACGGTAAAAAAAAGAAGTGAACAGTAAAAGTGAAGTTGAATAACAAATAAGCCCTGTGAGGGCGTCCGGTAATAGCCCGGGGCAAAGCAAATAAGCCGCAGGCTTATTAAGCGGCGCCCTGGGGGATATAATGCAAATACAGTTCCGTCGCGCAGCATCGTTCATTAGAATTTAAGGGTAACCTGCCGACGGAAAAGGTGCTCATTTGGGCCGAAGAAGAAAGAAGTAAAAGGTAAAAAAACAAGAAAAGAATTAAAACAAACATGAAGGTTGTTGTTGACGAAAATATACCATTTATTCAGGGTGTGATGGAACCCTTTATTGATGTGGATTATCTTCCCGGCAGGGAAATCACCCGTGAAAAAATTATGGATGCCGATGCGCTAATCATCCGCACACGTACCCGCTGTGATGAAAAATTGCTTGACGGTACTCCGGTTAAATTCATCGCAACAGCGACGATTGGCTTTGACCACATTGATACGGAATATTGTGCAAAAAACAACATTCACTGGACCAATGCACCGGGATGCAATTCCGGTTCTGTTCAGCAATACCTGGCTTCTGTGTTGGTAACCCTGGCCAAAAAACATGGCTTTGACTTAAAGGATAAAACCATGGGCGTTATTGGTGTAGGGAATGTAGGTAAAAAAGCAGGCAAGATAGCAGAATACCTGGGCATGCGCATTGTATTGAACGATCCACCGCGTGAACGTGAAGAAGGCCCCTGCGGTTTTGTTTCCCTTGACGGATTGCTGCGTGAAGCCGATGTCATCTCATTACACGTGCCTTTGAACATGACCGGGCCCGACAAAACCCATCACATGGTGGACGAAGCATTCCTTAAGAAAGTAAATCCGGGTACATTCATTATTAACAGTTCCCGCGGTGAGGTGGTGGATCAAAAAGCACTTGAAAAATATCTGGACAACAACCGACTTTCAGGCGCGGTGCTTGATGTATGGGAAGGCGAACCCGAAATTGATACCAACCTGATGAAAAAACTGGATTTGGCAACACCCCATATTGCCGGGTATTCTGCTGATGGTAAAGCCAATGGCACAGCCATGTCAGTACAGGCACTGAGCAAGCATTTTGATTTGGAACTGTATGACTGGTATCCCGAAGATGTTCCTGAACCTGAGAATACAGCTATTCGAATTGATGCAGCCGGAAAATCGGTACAGGAAATATCTACACAGGCCATTCTGACTGCTTATGATGTGTTGCAGGATGATGCCCGGTTGAGGAATTCACCTGCTACTTTTGAGCAACAACGGGGAAATTATCCCTTACGACGTGAGTTTCCTGCTTATGTCGTATGGCTACAAAACGGAAATCAGAAAATGGTGGATACATTAAAAAAGATTGGATTCAGAGTAAATAAAATTGAAAAGTAATAACCGGAAAATAATTAAATAATAAAACACATGAAAAAACTTGCTGATATTGGATTAATAGGGTTGGCCGTCATGGGCGAAAACCTGGTACTTAACATGGAACGTAATGGTTTTACCGTTGCAGTGTATAACCGCACAGTCGACAAAGTTGATAAATTTATTAATGGGCGTGGCAAAGGGAAAAATTTCATCGGGGCGCATAGCATTGAAGAACTTGTACTCTCTCTCGAACGACCGCGTAAAGTGATGATGCTCGTAAAAGCCGGCCAGCCTGTGGATGATTTTATTGAAAAAATAATGCCCTACCTCGAGCCTGGTGACATTATTATTGATGGGGGCAATTCGCATTATCCCGATACCATTCGCCGTACAAAATATGTGGAGAGCAAAGGATTCCTCTATATTGGTACTGGTGTTTCAGGCGGAGAAGAAGGCGCACTGATGGGCCCTTCCATTATGCCCGGTGGATCTTTTGATGCCTGGAAGCATGTAAAACCTATTTTCCAGGCTATCGCAGCCAAAGTAGAAGATGATACGCCCTGTTGTGACTGGGTTGGCGCTAACGGGGCCGGACATTTTGTAAAGATGGTTCATAACGGCATTGAGTATGGTGATATGCAGCTTATCTGCGAAGCCTACCAGATTATGAAAGACTTGCTAGGACTTTCTTATGATGAGATGCATGATGTGT
>CAZZBU010000112.1:4152-12978 GCA_964652315.1 uncultured Bacteroidales bacterium | reverse complement strand
CTATTCTATTGCTCGGTATTCTAAAAATACCAGGGTGAGAATGGTATATGCATAAGGCATAAGATATTTGGAAGCCATTCTCACTGCAGAATGGCTTTTTTTATTGATAAATTTTAACCTAAAGTATTATTATTATGAGCGAAAAGTTGCACATTTTTGACACGACATTGCGGGATGGAGAACAAGTCCCCGGTTGCCAGTTGAACACCATCGAAAAGATTGAAGTTGCAAAAGCGCTCGAACGGCTCGGTGTTGATGTTATCGAAGCCGGATTCCCGATTTCCAGCCCGGGGGATTTTAAATCAGTTGTTGAAATATCCAAATCGGTTACCGAGCCAGTAATCACCGCCCTGACCCGGTCAGTTCAAAAAGACATTGATGTTGCGGCTGATTCGCTCAAGTATGCTCGAAGAAAGCGGATTCATACCGGAATAGGCACCTCAGAATACCACATTAAATACAAGTTTAATTCCACCCGGGATGAGATAATAGAACGTGCTGTGGCAGCAGTTAAATATGCTAAAAAATATGTAGAAGATGTGGAATTTTATGCTGAAGATGCCGGTCGTACTGAAAATGAATACCTGGCGCGTGTCATCGAAGCAGTTGTTGCTGCAGGGGCAACAGTAGTTAACATTCCGGATACTACGGGTTATTGCCTGCCCACGGAATATGGGGAAAAAATTAAGTATTTGAAAGAGAATGTTAAAGGCATTGACAAAGCCATTATCTCAACTCATTGCCACAACGATTTGGGAATGGCCACATCAAACTCCATCATGGGAGTGCTCAACGGTGCCCGTCAGGTTGAGGTAACCATCAATGGCATTGGTGAACGCGCCGGAAACACCTCTTTGGAAGAAGTGGTAATGACGCTCCGTAGCAGAAAAAATTTAAATATCGATACAAGCATCAATTCCAAAGAGATATATGGTATCAGTAAGATGGTTTCAAGTTTGATGAACATGCCGGTTCAACCAAACAAAGCCATTGTTGGGCGTAATGCTTTTGCTCATTCATCAGGGATTCACCAGGATGGTGTGTTAAAAAACCGTGAGAATTATGAAATTATTAATC
The DNA here is from genome assembly GCA_964652315.1 of uncultured Bacteroidales bacterium. Lineage (GTDB taxonomy): Bacteria > Bacteroidota > Bacteroidia > Bacteroidales > JAAAOM01 > CAZZBU01. Next base: position 11,901 of record CAZZBU010000112.1, on the reverse strand, counting down.
CGGTAGATGTTGGAATCAATGAGTCTTCCATTAGCCTGACAGCACGAAGCGGACGTGCAGCACTTAAACACCGCCTGTCCATCCTGGGATATGAACTAACAAAAGAAGAACTGGAAGATGCGTATACCCGTTTCCTGGAATTGGCAGATAAGAAAAAGGATGTCAAGGATGAAGATTTGGAGTTGTTGGTAGGATCTTCTGAGAGCAGAAATGATCGTAAGGTGAAACTGTCCAGGCTTCAGGTGTTATGTGGAAAAACGGCCATTCCTACGGCTACTGTTACCCTTAGTTTTAACGGAGAAGAATTCACAGAGACAGCATCGGGTAACGGACCGGTAGATGCTTCTTTTGCAGCTATCCGTAAACTTATCCACCACCGTTTCAAGCTGGAGGAGTACCTGGTGCAGGCTATAACCAAAGGCAGTGATGATCTTGGCAAAGTGCATATACAGATTGAAAACAAAGGAAATTATTATTACGGGTTTTCCGGCAATACCGATGTGATTACAGCCTCGGTTGAAGCTTTAATAGATGCAGTAAATAAAATTGTTTAACAACATAAAAATTTTAAAACCTTGGGAAAAACATTATTTGATAAAGTGTGGGACAGCCACGTAGTTGAACAGGTGGAAGACGGTCCCAGTGTATTGTATATCGACAGGCATCTGATACACGAGGTTACATCACCAGTGGCTTTTGCCGGACTCGACAGAAGAGGCATTAAAGTATTCAGGCCGAAGAATACTGTTGCTACCCCTGATCATAATGTGCCAACCATTAATCAGCACATGCCCATCATTGATCAGTTGTCGCGTTTGCAGGTGGATAAGCTTACAGAAAACTGTGAAAAACATGCAGTAACCTTGTATGGGTTGAACCATCAGTATCAGGGAATTGTGCATGTCATTGGCCCGGAACTGGGATTGACCCAGCCCGGAATGACCATTGTGTGTGGTGACAGCCATACCGCAACACATGGTGCTTTTGGTAGTGTGGCTTTTGGTATTGGAACGTCAGAAGTAGAGATGGCCCTGGCTACCCAGTGCATTCTTCAGCCTAAACCAAAGAAAATGCGGATTACAGTTGAGGGAGAATTGAAACCCGGTGTGACCCCAAAAGATGTTATCCTTTATATCATTTCCAAATTATCAGCATCAGGAGGTACCGGATATTTTATTGAATATGCCGGTTCTGTATTCCGCAATATGAGTATGGAAGGACGGATGACTGTATGTAATATGAGCATCGAATGTGGTTCGCGTGGTGGCTTAATTGCCCCTGATGAGGTTACATTTAACTACATGAAAGGTCGTGAATTTGCTCCCAAAGGTGATTCCTGGGATAAAGCAGTGGAATACTGGAAATCACTTCGCAGTGATGATGATGCTGTGTTTGACCGCGAGGTAAAATACGATGCAGCTGACATTGAACCCATGATTACCTACGGTACCAACCCGGGAATGGGAATGAAGATAACCGAAAATATTCCCGATACCAATAAGTTAAGCGAAAGTGAAAAACCTTCTTTCCTGAAATCGCTCAAATATATGGATATTGAAGCAGGTACACCCATGGCGGGGCGTAAGGTTGATTATGTATTTGTGGGATCATGTACCAATGGGCGCATTGAGGACCTCAGAACCTTTGCCCATTTTGTAAAAGGTAAGAAAAAGGCTGATAATATTACGGCCTGGATTGTTCCCGGCTCAAAACAAGTTGAAAAACAAGCCATTGAAGAAGGCATTGTTGATGTTTTGAAAGAAGCCGGTTTTGAGTTACGCCAGCCGGGTTGCTCAGCCTGCCTGGCCATGAATGACGATAAAATTCCTGAAGGCAACTATGCTGTTTCTACTTCCAACAGAAACTTTGAAGGCCGTCAGGGCCCGGGTGCACGCACCTTCCTGGCCAGTCCGATAACCGCAGCAGCAACTGCCATTACCGGGAAAATTACTGATCCAAGAGAAATGTTGTAAATAATGTTAACCTGAAATATTCTAAAGAACATGCCAATAGATAAATTTAATACCATAGAATCAACATGTGTGCCGTTGCCTATTGATAACGTAGACACCGACCAGATAATCCCGGCCCGGTTCCTGAAGGCTACCAGCCGGGAAGGCTTTGGTGACAACCTGTTTCGCGACTGGAGATATACCAAGGACAACCAGCCAAAAGAGGATTTTGTGTTGAATGATCCTTCCTTCACAGGTACCATCCTGGTTGCCGGCAAGAATTTTGGCAGCGGATCAAGCCGCGAGCATGCTGCCTGGGCCTTGTACGACTATGGGTTCAGGGTGGTGGTATCCAGCTTTTTTGCAGATATCTTCAAGAACAATGCACTCAATAACGGACTTCTTCCGGTTCAGGTGAGTGATGAATTTTTAAGCAGAATATTTAAACAGATTGACAAAGACAGGGATACAAAACTAAGAGTTGATCTTGTGAATCAGGAAATTACCATTCAGGCTACAGGTGAAAAATCCGATTTCGAAATTAGCAGTTATAAAAAGCAATGTTTGCTAAATGGCTATGATGACATCGATTTTCTGCTCAGCCTGAAAGATAAGATTGAAAAATTTGAAGAAGAAAAGGTTTCGTTTTAAACTTCATGGCTGCCGCTATTTTGCCGGCAGCATTTTAACATAGTACCTTTTTGATACCGGCCATGTTAAAACGAAGAGGTGGCTGGTAAACAATAAAATAAAAAGCCCATGAGTGAAAAGATGATTAAGATAATGGATACTACCCTTAGGGATGGAGAGCAGACCTCAGGGGTGTCTTTTACAGATCAGGAGAAGCTTAGCATTGCAAAGCTCCTGCTTAACGATTTAAAAGTAGACCGACTGGAAGTAGCTTCTGCCAGGGTATCAGAAGGTGAATTTGAGGCAGTAAAGAAAATTTGCAATTGGGCTTCAAAAAACGGGCATCTTGAAAAAATTGAGGTGCTCGGTTTTGTAGATGGTAGTGCATCCATCGATTGGATTTATGATTCCGGTTGCAGAGTGATGAACCTATTAACCAAGGGTTCCTTGAATCACCTGACACATCAGTTGAGAAAGACTCCGGAGGAGCACCTGGAAGATATCCGGCAAACCGTGGAATTGGCCAATTCCAAAGGAATTGATGTGAACATCTACCTTGAAGACTGGTCGAACGGTATGCGCAATTCCAAAGAGTATGTATTTCAAATGTTGGATGGGTTGAAAGAATTCAATATAAAACATTTTATGTTGCCGGATACCCTGGGTATTCTGCAGCCCGATGAAACCTATGAATTCTTAAAAGAGACCCTGGAAAAATATCCACAAATCAGTTTTGATTTTCATTCACATAACGATTATGATTTGGCTTCGGCCAATGTATTTTCGGCTTTGAAAGCGGGGATAGGCTGCATTCACACCACTATTAACGGACTGGGTGAGCGGGCCGGAAACATTCCTTTATCAAGTGTCATTGCCATTGTAAAGGATTTTTTCGGGTTTGATATGTCCATCAATGAAACGCAACTAAACTTTGTGAGTAAGATGGTGGAATCATTTTCAGGTATTCGCATCCCGCCCAACAAACCTCTGATTGGTGAGAATGTGTTTACTCAGACTGCCGGCATACATGCTGATGGGGATAAAAAGAAGAACCTGTATTTCAACGATCTTCTCCCTGAACGTTTTGGCCGTAAACGCAGTTATGCCCTGGGAAAAACATCAGGAAAGGCAAATATTCAAAAGAATCTGGAAGAAATGGGTATTGAGCTGGATGGTGAATCCATGAAAAAGGTTACCCGACGGATAATTGAACTGGGAGATAAAAAAGAGACCGTCACCCAGGAAGATCTGCCTTATATAATTTCCGATGTGCTGCGTAGCAAAGGGATCGATGATAAAATCCAGATTAAAAATTACTCTTTATCCATGGCTAATGGATTGAAGCCTGTGGCTACCCTGAAAATAAAAATAAATAAAAAAGAATATGAAGAAACCAGCGTTGGCGACGGGCAGTATGATGCATTTATGAAAGCACTGCGGAAAATTTATGCCGGTCTTAATAAAGAATTGCCAAGGTTAGCGGATTATTCGGTTTCCATTCCTCCCGGAGGAAGAACTGATGCCCTGGTTCAGACTGTGATCACGTGGAATATGGGTAAGGAGTTTAAAACCCGTGGATTGGATTCTGACCAGACAGTAGCTGCCATTACTGCAACGCTTAAAATGCTGAATATTATAGAGAACAATACATTCTAACAAATAAAATATTGAATAAACTGTAAATTATGAATTTTAATATAGCTACTTTGCCCGGTGACGGGATTGGACCTGAGATAGTTGATCAAGCCATAAAGGTGTTAAAAGCCATAGGCAACAAGTATAATCATACTTTCAATTTTACAAATGCCCTGGTAGGTGCTGCGGCCATTGATGCTACCGGCAATCCTTATCCGGACGAGACACACGAACTTTGTAAAGCTTCTGATGCAGTATTGTTTGGTGCTATTGGGGATCCAAAATATGACAACGATCCCAAAGCAAAAGTACGGCCCGAACAAGGATTGTTGGCAATGCGCAAAAAGCTGGGGTTATTTGCCAATATCCGGCCGGTAACCACGTTCCCTTCTTTGCTGGGAAAATCACCCTTGCGTCAGGATTTAGTTGAAAATGCCGATTTTGTGGTCATCCGCGAACTTACCGGTGGAATTTACTTTGGTGAAAAGGGACGCAGCGAAGATCTGGATAAAGCCTTTGACACATGCACCTATACCCGTGAAGAGATTGAACGCATCCTTAAGCTTGGGTATGAATATGCTGCAAAGCGCAATAAAAAACTGACTGTGGTTGATAAAGCCAATGTGCTGGCTACATCAAGGTTATGGCGTGAGGTAGCTCAGGAAATGGCACCGGCCTACAAGGATATTGCCACAGATTATATGTTTGTGGACAATGCAGCCATGCAGATTATACAATGGCCAAAAAACTTTGATGTTATGGTTACCGAAAATATGTTTGGCGATATCCTCTCTGATGAAGCCTCGGTAATTACCGGTTCCCTTGGAATGCTTCCTTCAGCATCGGTTGGAATTCATACTTCTGTTTTCGAGCCCATTCATGGATCTTATCCACAAGCAGCAGGGGAAAACATTGCCAATCCATTGGCTACGGTCCTTTCGGCTGCCATGTTGCTTGAAGCTCTTGACCTGCTTGAAGAAGCCAATAAAGTCCGTGAGGCAGTGGATGCCTCCATGGAAGCCAATGTGGTTACACAGGATATTGCAACAGGCAAGGCTGCCAGTACCTCTGAAGTGGGCGACTGGCTGGCGGAATATATTGTAAAATAGGAGCAAGTCAGAAGACAGAAAACAGAGCTGAGAACCTGAGACCTTCTGTCTTCCGGCTACTATTTATTTCATCGATCAGAAGGTTCTTCTTACTGAGAATGTTAAGGATTGTTTTGGAATTACGTTTTGTAACTTGAATATTATTTGATAGTTGGAATTTCATTCCCTTTGAACTCCGGTCTATCGACTCCCAACTTCTTCTATTCTCCTTTCCATTTTTGGTCCACTGTGAGAAAAACCCATTTTTTCGTAAAACTCAACAGAATGAATGCCTTTTGGCGTCAGCGGAACGGAAACCTCAAGCCGGTCCCACTCTTTTTCTTCTGCCAATTGGTAAGCAGTTTCAAGCAGTTGCCTGCCAATACCTTTGTGCCGCACCTTTTTGGAAACATAAAACTCCGTTATTACGCCATACTTTCCATTGGCATAAATCGAGACTGATTCAAGGATGTTGGCAATGCCATGGATGTTGTCTTCATTGTCCAGTGCAACAAATGAAAAATAATGTTCATTCATAGCCTGAATGTCTTTCACTATTTTTCCTATCCGTAGTACATGACCTGGATTATCGGAAAGTTCATTTAACATAAATTCCACCTGACGGATAATCCGGTCCAGATCGGTGTGTAAATTTGCCTGTTGCACTTGAATATCCATAGTGTGAATATTGCATTAAACCTGAATAGCTGACAAACAAAGAAGATGTAATGATAGTTTGCTTGTGATTTGAAACAAAAAAACCTGCACTCTGGTTCATGGAGTGCAGGTTGAAATAATTTATTTTTCTTAACTCAGTACAGGAACTACGTAACTGGTAAAACACAATGCAACCAGTGCGGAACCGTATGTTTTCTGAGGAACAAAAGATTGCGTTATTAATTCAATATCCGAAAGCGAGTAGTCTTCTTCAAAACCATTGATGTAAAGCTCGTTTAAACTGGCTTCAAGTTTGTTTTTCAATTCGGTTTCCGAAAAGCTACCATTGTGTTCGCATACTAAACCACCATATTTTTCACCGGTATTCCGGTTATGCAGCCAGCCATAGATAATACCGGCACTCACCTGTTCGCCTTTAGTACCATTGGCTACAGCCATTATGGTTTCCATTACTGCACCATGGGTGATTTTCTCCGGCCTGCTTGTCTTGTTGGCTATCTGTGGCAGAATAGAGGAATAAGTCATGATGTTTGCCATTTCAATTCCTGCCTTCTTAAGTGCTAAGTGGTATGATCCTGCGTGTACAGCGATATCGCTTTCGCCGGTGCCACTAGTAATAAAGTAATCTTTTGGGATTCGATTACCAATAACAAGTCCCGATTGCAGGGAGTTATTTACCACAGGGAAGTCTGCCTGAAGCAAATTACTAGGTGTGAATTCTCTCATTTTCAACTACATAGATTATAAATTTTACAATAATAAAAAGTTTGTGAATATACATTTAATTCTTTAGCATTCAATAGTTTTCAAAATAAAAATTATGAAAAAAAATTTAAAAAAACAAAACACAAACTATGTTCCCGTAACAAGCTGAGCTTAATATGTTTAAAAACTCAGCGTTGTCCTACAAAAAAAGGGGCGACAAAGGTAGCATTTTCCACAAAAATGCAATGGAAAATCTTTTCAGTTTTAACAAATATTTTCACAACTAAGCTCAACGAATAGCAATCATAGTCCAGCAGATAACAAACGGAAAAAAAACTTTATCCTGCTTAAAAGATCGAGTATTCTAAAAATGTACCCAAAAATGAGCAAAATACCTTTCAACGAAGTGAGGGCAATGGCATATCCCATGGCTGGGGCATAATTAGATGCATTATTGAACTGCCTGGTTTTGAGTATTACCAGCACGGCCAGTGGGATGGTGGCAAGGCTTATTAAGGAGAACCCCGGGATATAGTCCAGTATAACCCCGCTTATAAGTGCCAGATAGGCCAGTATGGTTCCTATGATGATTAACCGTAAGGCATTTTTTTGTCCAAACCGTACGGGGATGTATTTTTTTCCTGATTTCACATCATCCTCATAATCGAAGGTGTTGCTTACAATGCCAACATTCATTGGAGCCGAATGCAAAAAACAGCATGGTTTCTCCAAGCCCACGATAGTTAAGTTTTATTAGGGGGCAGTATAGAATAGCACAATAAATGTACCTGCAATTGTCAGGTAAATTACCGGCAGTCCTACTTTTAAGTAAAGATAGATACCTGCTGCCAGAGCTACAGCCAAACACAGGATCGTAGCTACCAGCACCTGAATGGTAAACGGTGAAACCTATGATTCTTACTTTGTCAATCTTTCAAAAGCGATACATGGGGAGGAGGATATCGTGATTGAGTTTGTCCGTTGATGTGATTTAGCCTGATTTATTCATAAATAAAGCACCTGTATCAAAAATAGTACAGGTAGGACTTCAAAGCGGCTCT
>CAZZBU010000112.1:0-4052 GCA_964652315.1 uncultured Bacteroidales bacterium | reverse complement strand
TGTTTTCCGCTAAGCTAAACCATCATCCTGGAATGAATTCATTCAGTCAATCAATATAAACCCCAGGGTTTTTGGGTGGTCCTTTATAGATTGATTGGCGGGGAATTTTTTTAAGATTTTAAGCATCATATAATCGCCCAGGGCACCAAATAAATAGAAAAATGCAAAAATCATCCACTCCGGCTGTGAAATAATGATGGCTACAACAGCCGGTATAATGCCCAGTACAATTCCCGGGAGGGCAAGCACAATGCGGTATTGCCATATTTTAAGTGGTTCCTTAAAATGGGTATATGGAGCCATGGCCTGTTTGCTGAAGCCAAAGGACACAGTCTTAAAGCCCTTACCCGAAAGGCTGATGGCTGCCAGGGCATGCAATAATTCATGCACTGGGATTCCCAGCAACAATGCAATTCCGAACCAGACAGGATCATTAAAGGGAGTTAGGATGAAACGGAGCGGAAGGAAAAGCGTTTTAAGGATGCCTTCGCCAGTGAGAATGGCGTGTACAAGTTCGCAGGAATAAATTCTGATGGCTTCTTCTAATGAAATTTTGTTTCCAAGTTTTACCCAGGCATAGGGTATTATCAGTGAGGCAATAATCGGCCATACATACCCTCTGGCAAAGTCAGCGGCTTTTTCAATGGGTATGCTGATGGCCCTTTCGCGATGTGTTGTCATTTTATTCCGCATTGAACAGGGTTACCACTATGCTGCGTTTGTTTCGTGGGCCGTCAAATTCACATACAAAAATATTCTGCCAGGTGGAAAGGCCCATTTGTCCGTTAACAATAGGGATGATTTCACTGGGCCCTACAATGCCGGCCTTAAGGTGTGAATCGCCATTGTTGTCCTGTGCGTCATGCTCCCAAACACCGGCAGGAATGAGTTTTTTAAATAAGGTGATTACATCATTTTGAACTGAATCATCCCAGTTTTCCTGAATCATAATCCCTGCCGTGGCACCCTGTACATACACACTTACCATGCCGGTTTTTATATTGCTTTTTGTAACAATTGCCTTTACCTGTTCAGTTATGTCATACAGCCCGTTGTGAGCATTGGTGGATATTGAAATGATTTCCTGCATATAGAATTTATATTTTTGAAGTTCAGGGGTTAATCCAACACATTATTTTAAGTTTAAGTTCAGTACACCAACCAAAAATTGTGTAGGTTTGTTACAAAGGTAATAAATGCCTCTTGAAACTATTATTTGATATGGTAAACTTCAGGACTGAGATAACACCGGATCCGCCTGGCATTGACATCACTCATGGGGATAAGCTTATGGCTATGGGCTCTTGCTTCGTAGAGAATATTGGTGCGTTGCTGATGGGGTATAAATTTAATCTTTTGTTAAATCCGTTTGGTGTGTTGTACAATCCGCTTTCCATTGCGCAATCCATCCATCACCTGCTTGAAGAAAAGAAAGTTACAGAAGAAGATTTATTTTCTATTAATAACCTGTGGTCGAATTATGCTTTTCACAGCCGGTTTTCCTCTCCGATAAAATCGGAGGCCCTTGAGAAGATGCAGGAAACAACCGTAGCCGCTGCCAGAAGGATCCGTGAGGCGGATATCCTAATCATTACATTTGGTACGGCCTGGGTATACCGGTTAAAAGACACCAAAACGGTAGTTGCCAATTGCCACAAAGTGCCGGCAAAGGCGTTTCATCATCAACTGGCCACAAGCAATGAAATAGTGGTTGCTATGAAGGAAGCATTAGGCAAACTAAGATCAGTAAATCCCGGAATAAAATTTATTTTCACGGTGAGTCCTATCAGGCACTGGAAGGACGGACCGGTAAACAACCAACTCAGTAAATCCACATTGTTTGTAGCCCTCCATTATCTACTCAGCGAAATGGACAATGTTTACTATTTTCCGTCCTATGAAATAATGCTGGATGATTTAAGGGATTACCGGTTTTATGAGGCTGACATGATCCATCCCAACGAACAGGCCATAGATTATATCTGGCAAAAGTTTTCGCATGTGTTTTTTAATAGTAATACGCAATCCCTGATGAAGGAGGTTCAGAAGATCAGGCAGGCGGCCTCCCATCGCCCGTTTAATCCTAATACAGAAGTACATCAGGCATTTCTACGGAACCAACTGCAAAAAATAAAAAACCTGCAAAATGAATACGGTAACCTGGATTTTTCTCATGAGGTTGGTGTGTTTAAGGAGCATTTGAGGTAGGGGGAATGGCCAACACACCCAAACAAAAAGCACCCGTATCAAAAATAGTACAGACGCAACTTCAAAGCGTCTCTCCCCGGCTTGGGGAGAGATGTCCACGCGACAGAGAGGGGTAAGAAGGAAGCAGGCCAATAGTGAAATTAAATAGAACATACCAGACACCATTCATTCGAATAAAATTAGGTTAAACAATTGTTTTTCAAATATTTACAATTATTTAAAATGGCATTTGTGATTTCAAAACCATGGAACCCTCTTGTTTATTCATGTCCTTGTTGTGGACGGTAGTGCATGAGGGTTTCACTTGAAAACTTCTTACTGAATCTCCTATCAAGATTAATCACATATTCATTTCTACCTAAAAAGTCATCAACAAGTACATATTTATTTGATAATTAATCACATATCAAATTCTCTTAAATCGAACTCAGGTAAGAATTGAATTTTTTTCAAAAATGCCCTCAAAATCTGTAACAATTTATCTCCCCATCAATCTAAACCTTACAAATCAGTAAAATAAGTAAACATGCAATTCAAATTAAAATGTGTTTAATTTGTTGGTCTAAATCAAAAAAATCATGATACAAATCGAAAATGTTAGTAAAGAATTTAAGCTGAACAAAAAACAAAAAAAAGAACTGGCTGTCAATCATTCCTCCATTAAAGCTGTTGATGGGGTGAGTTTTGAATGCAAACCCGGACGGATATTTTCCATTCTGGGGCCCAACGGGGCTGGTAAAACCACCCTGTTGCGCATGGTAGCCACCATCCTGAAACCTACCGAAGGTAACATACAGGTTGCCGGACTGGATGTTGAAAAACAGGGACAGGAGGTACGACGGAAAATTGGTTTTCTTACCGGGTCTACCGGCCTGTATGAACGCCTTACCGTGAACGAGTTGGTGAAGTATTTTGCCGATCTTTACCATGTGGGAAAAAGCGATTTTGAAGAAAATAAAGCCCGGTTGTACGATCTGTTGGGAATACATTCTTTTGCCAGCAAGCGAATCGGACAGCTCTCCACCGGGATGAAGCAGAAAGTGTCTATTGTGCGTACCATGATTCATTCACCCGAAGTGGTGGTTTTTGATGAACCTACTTCAGGGCTGGATGTAATTACAGCCGAAAACATCATTGCGCTCATCCGTTCATGCAAAGAAGACGGTCGTACGGTCATTTTTTCATCGCACATCATGAGTGAGGTTGATTTGCTTTGCGACGACCTGGCCATCATCCATCAGGGACGCATTGTCCACAAGAGTACCATGGAAGATTTCAGGGTGAATATGAAAACCAAAAGCCTGACCGAGGCATTTATTAACATTATAAATCAAAACTAAACACTCAATACCTTACATTATGAGAGATATATTGATAATAGCCAAAAAAGAAATCATTGATCTGCTTCGCGATCGCCGTGCACTCATTACCATGATAATAATTCCTTTGTTATTGTTTCCTTTAATTATGACCATCACCACAAAGATTTCCTCTGATCAGGTGAAGAAGGAACAGGAACAAACCATTAAACTCGGAGTGGCAGGTGAAGAAAATGCCCCCGGATTGATGAGCATCATCAGTGGGATGGATGATTTTGAAATAACCGGTTATTCCAATCCTGAAGAGTTTGATACCCTGATTCGCCAGGGCACACTTAATGGGGCGATGGTTATTAGTTATGATTTCGATGAAAAAATTGACAGCATGAAACAAGGTATCATCCGCCTTTTTTATAAATCGGAAAACTGGGGCACACAAAACCGTATGCATGGCATAGTTGATCAATACAAAGCACAGGTTGTAAACCAACGGCTTGCCAGCATGAATGTCTCAGCAGAGGTTAT
>CAZZBU010000111.1:0-13189 GCA_964652315.1 uncultured Bacteroidales bacterium | reverse complement strand
TGTGCCGTGATATTTGTGAGTTCAATCAATAGGTACCATAGCGGACAATCATTTTGATTAATATTAATCTCCTGGCTGGTGTTTCTGTCAGGAGTTTATTTTGCACTGAACCCACTCTATTCTGGCGTGTACAGTAAAACAAAAACACGGTGGAAAAATCAAAACGAATCATTCATTTAGGTGGCCTGGCGGCTACTCTTATTGCTTTAACTGTATACATTTTAACCCTTGAACCAACAGCCAGCTTTTGGGATTGCGGGGAGTATATTGCCTGTGCATACCGGCTGGAAATAGCCCACCCCCCAGGTGCACCCATATTTCTACTTTTAGGCCGTGTTTTCAGTCTTTTTGCAGGCCAGAATCCTGAAAAAGTAGCTTACTGGGTGAATATGCTTTCTGCAGTTGTCAGCGCAACAACCATCTTTTTTCTCTACCATACCATTGTTTGGTTTGTTAGAAAAGCCATCAATGATAATTATCCGTACCAAAACCAACTGGTTTTATTCAGTGCTATAATCGGTTCCCTGGCTTTTGCTTTTACCGATAGTTTTTGGTTCTCTGCCGTTGAAGGCGAAGTATATGCCACCTCTTCCCTGGTCACTGCTGCCGTTTTTTGGGCCATCTTGCAATGGGAGGCGGCTTATACCGGCAAGTTGCAACCTGCTTCTCTGCGGTGGCTGTTGTTGATCTTTTTTCTTCTGGGGCTTTCCATTGGCATTCATCTGCTAAACCTGTTAGCTATTCCGGCCATTGGACTGGTGATTTATTATAAAACACAACAACCTTCCGGAAAAAAACTTTTGACTACCTTGGTTTTAACAGGACTCATACTTGGTTTTATCGTATTTATATATATACCCCGGACTGGTCACAATTGGAACCTGGGTAGATTTGTTTGCAGTGAACACCCTGAATATTAAACCAAATACGGGGTTTCTGATTTATTTTTTACTGCTGTTATCCGGATTATTTGTTTTAATTCCCTTTATACGTAAACATCAAAACTCAATTGCTTACATAGCAGTGCTGTGTTTTTTGATGCTTACCCTGGGATATTCAAGCTATACCTCTGTTGTCATTCGTTCCATAGCTAATGCGGCAATAGACATGAACAACCCGGATAATCCTTACAGCCTGCTTCATTACCTGAACCGTGAGCAATACGGTCAACGCAGCCTGATTAAAGGGCCTTACTACAATGCACCTGTAACATCCTCCACCAAAAGAGTATCGAAAACCTTACATAACGGACGATATATTGATAAACCATTGAATCCTGAAGTTCACTATGACGAACGCTTTCTCACATTTTTCCCAAGGATGTGGAGCAATAACGCAGAACACGTAAAGGCCTACAACCAGTGGGGAAAAATTAAAGGGACCGCTGTCAGGGTGAGAAACCGGGAAGGGAATATGGAAACCCTTACAAGGCCAACCTTTGCTGAAAATCTGAGGTTTTTTTGCAGGTACCAGGTGGGCCACATGTATCTGCGGTATTTTATGTGGAATTTTGCAGGCCGCCAGAATGATATCCAAGGATTTGGAGAGGTTACAAAAGGGAACTGGATTAGTGGGTTTCAGTTTTTGGATGCCTTACGCTTAGGGCCGCAAAAGGACCTGCCGGATAAGCTTTATCAAAACAAAGGGAGAAACACTTATTTTTTTCTGCCATTAATTTTAGGGTTTTTGGGTGTTTGGTATCAGCGCAAAACCCACAAGCCGGGATTATATATCAACCTCACATTTTTTCTGTTCACAGGATTGGCTATTGTTGTATATCTGAATGAAATACCCCTTACCCCCCGTGAGCGTGATTATGTTTATGTTGGGTCCTTTTATGCTTTTGCTATCTGGATTGGATTGGGTATACCCGCTTTATTTCATCTTTTAATACGTTACCTGAAGGCCAGGCCTGCTTTGATTTATCTTGGATTAACAACCCTGCTGTGCGGCCCTGCACTTTTGCTATTTCAAAATTATGATGACCATGATCGTTCGGGACGATATATTGCCCGTGATATGGGCTATAATTATTTGCAGTCCTGTCGGCCTGATGCCCTCTTATTTACCTCAGCCGATAATGATACCTATCCGCTTTGGTATATGCAGGAGGTTGAAGGAATCAGAACCGATATCCGGACGGTACTGTATCCTTACCTTTCAGCAAACTGGTACATTGAGCAGCAACAGATGGATCGGCCGGATAGCAAAGGTATCCCCATGTCGTTTTCAATGGATGATCTGATAAATGGGAAATGTGATTATGTTCCTGTGCTATCCCGGATAAATCAGCCCATACCCCTGACCGAACTGCTCAATTTTGTGCGCTCTGATAACAAAAAAACAAAACTGGCCCAGGGAACCGGAACGATGGATTATATCCCTGCCAGGGAATACCTCATCAAAACGCCCTCCTCGGAAAAAGATGATACTGGGGGATACCTAAAAGCAACCTTGAAAAAATCGTATCTGTTGAAAAGCGATTTGGTTCTGCTTGATGTGATATGCCAGAATAACTGGCAAAGGCCGGTCTACTTTCTTAACCCCCAGGTAGCGCAGGAACTGGGACTTGGCGATTACCTTGTCCGAGAGGGCCTGGGATACCGGTTGGTTCCTTTTAAAGTAAGGAATGATAGTTATGATGTGGAGTATAATTACGTACTGTTTGCAGATACTTTCCGATGGGGAAATATCCAAAACCCGGGTGTTTATCCCGACTGGAGCTGCCGGCGGAATATGGGTTTAGTTGTTCGCGTAAGGGAACAATACAGTCACCTTGCCAACCGGTTGATTGCCCAAAACAATTTGAAAAAAGCAAAAATGATCATGGAACGGTGCCTGAGCCAGTTTCTGCCTGAGCAATTACCTTACGATATGTTTTCTGTGAATCTGGTGGATACCATGCTTCGTCTGGAAGAAGAGGATAAAGCCTTGGAATTGTTCGATGTTATTTATTCAACCTACCATCAGGAAATCAATTATTATGCCGGGTTAAGTCGTTCGAAGCAACAATTTCTTTTAAGTGAAATCCAAAAAGCCATGTATATATGGCAAAAGCTCGGACAGGTAGCATCGGTTCATCAGCTGGAACAAGCGGCAGACATTCAAAAGAAATTTGGATATTATGTAAAGGTGTTTGGAATTGGATAGAACTTGCAAGAGGTTGAGGATGGGGCATGAGTAAAAAATAGGTAGGCTTAAAACCGGATGAGTAGGGTGTAAAAATGAGTTTTTTTTAAGCCCATGAAGTGGCACAAAGGATTTACACAAAAATTAATGAGAAATTCCGGTCAATCCTCATAACAGTCAGGCTGATTTTTAATTTTTTTTGTATCTATTTATTTACTAAAGCAAAAATGCTGTAGGCCTGCCTTCCGCAGGTAGTCCCGACAGATAGTAGCCCGGGAAAAAGAAATGAAGCGTTAGCATAATGAATGACCTCCGGGGTTAAGATAAAATTAAGTTTCCTGTCCGTCGCAATATGGGAATGATAAGAATAAGCCTGCAAGTTGCAACGGCCTTGTAGAAGCAAGAATGAAACAAACATCCAGAGGGCCCATCTATACTATTTTAATTCATATGATGGGGAACATATAAGTTCTTAGGCCTTCCGACTTCCGTCTTCCAGCTATCTAATCACACTATCCTCCCACTGAACATTGATTGGATGCCAGAGAGAGTCAGCTAATTGATGATGTTCTGTGCTGTCTGGAGGAATGGCATTGTTGCTGCCAGAGGGCATCTGTCTGTAGGTAAGGGCAAACATGAGGATTATGCTCACGGCAGCAAGCTTCCCGGCCAGGGCTGAAGTGGTAAAAATGCCGGTGATCCAGGCGGGAACCAATGAATTTCGCTGGACAGTATACACGGATGATTTTAATCCCATGACATACATGAGCCGTTGTTCCAATCCCCTGGAAGGCTTGATATTTGGACTGTCATATTTTATACTGTCGGATAGAAATTGATCAAAATTCATAACGAACCTCCTTTATCATCTCAGGATAAGCTTTTTCAAGCTTTTCCCGCATTTTTTTTCGTGCATTAAACAATCGTGATTTAACTGTGCCCGGTGAGATTTCCAGCATTGTTGCAATATGCTCCACCGAAAACTCCTCCCGGTAATATAACAGAAAACATGAGCGATGTTCTTCGCTCAGGGTTTGTAGCATTTTAAAAATCAATTCTGTAACTTTGGGGCCTTCTCCGTTTTCAAACACAGGATTCTCTTCAGTTTCAAAAACCATCTCATGCTTTGAGGATTCCCGGACAGCTTTCCTTCGGTATTCATTCTTGCACATGTTATTGGCTATACTGAAGATCCATGTCGAAAAGGGCCGTTTAATCTCATACAGCTCCGGTTTGTGAATGATTTTGTAGAAAATATCCTGCAGAAAATCTTCAGCCAGGGTCTCGGAATTGCCCAGCATGCGATAAAAATAATAATAAAGCCGGTCTTTGTAGCGCTTATATAGGATGTTAAACGCTGCTCCATCTCCCTGGCAAATAAGGAGCATTAGTGCCTCATCGCTCTTTTTATGATATGTTTTTTGTGGGAAACGCAAAACCTGCTTTTATTATTTATTAGGTTTAATCATAATGGATGTAATTATCAGTCCATAACCCATTAGGACCAGTATGGGTGCCAGGGTAATATGTACAAATGTAAATATATCCTTGCTGTTAACCAATGCCTTAGGAGAAGATTTAACAATCATTAAGAAATAGCCCAGCAATAAAAAACCCATGGCAATTAACAATAACTGCTTTTTTCTTCCTGTGAAAAACGGAGATATCTTCAACTTCATTTTTTTATACCTGTACACTTATGAAATGTTGGGGTTCATTATTCAGATCTTTTTTTAAAAATCAAAGGGCAAAAAATCCGCAAAGACTTTATAACCTGCTCTGTTGTCCTTACATGCTTTCCGCAAGGGCTATAGCTTTTCAGCGGAGGCACTGGAAAGAACTTAGTGTACTTTGCGTGAGGCCTTCTTATTAGACATTCTCCATGGAAAAAATACCCCGCCCAGTTAACCACAATACACCAGGGCCACGCAACGTTAAAACCATACTTTTTTATGAATCCCATTAACATTGTTCTATAAATGCACATCACATTAACATTTCAGTAATGCTTTTTTTATCATAACTTAAGATATAATTAATCTTTATTCCTTTCATTATATGTTAATTTGCTGAAACAAAAATGGGTTAATGGCCCGGTTAAAAGATGTTGCATTTGACAAACCTGATTCTTTTGTTACCTGATATCATCAATATCAACTTGCCATCTCATCTGAACAATCATATTTTCGGAATAAACAATTATCCCTGTGAACCCCTCTCCGAAATAGCGGAGCAGGCTATGCACTGTCGTCCACAAAAGAAGATGGACCGGCCCGTTAACTGGCGGCCAGCCCCACGGAGGCTATATATTCTGAGGGCTTGCCTGTAGCAGAAAGGTTTCACGGTATGAGAAGTATTAAGGTAATTTTTTTATAGGTATAAATGTTTGAAATAAAGTTTTCTAACTTTTTTAATTTTAGTGAAAAAGAAAGACAGAAGAAAAATTGAAGTGGCTGTAATCTCAGACACACACCTGGGAACTTATGGCTGCCATGCCAGAGAGCTTCTGAGCTATTTAAAATCCATCGACCCAAAAGTATTGGTATTAAACGGCGATATTATTGATATCTGGCAGTTTAAAAAGCGCTACTGGCCAAAAACCCACATGAAAGTGGTAAAACAAATTATTGGGATGGCAGCCCGGGGTACAAAAACATATTATCTCACAGGCAATCATGATGAAATGTTGCGTCGGTTTGAAGGCTTGAAAATGGGGGAATTTGAAATTCGCAACAAGCTGGAACTGGAGCTGGATGGCAAAAAAGCATGGTTTTTTCATGGTGATGTGTTTGATGTGGTGATGCAGCATTCCAGATGGCTGGCCAAACTTGGTGCCATAGGCTATGATTCCCTCATTCATTTAAATACCTTCATCAATTTCATAAGCCACAAACTTAAACGGGGGAAAATTTCACTTTCAAAACGCATTAAAGCCAATGTTAAATCAGCCTTAAAATATATCGATGATTTTGAACGCACAGCAGCAGAGCTGGCTATGAAAAACGGATTTGATTATATTGTATGCGGGCACATTCATCAGGCTCAGGAACGCATCATCGCCAGTTCCACAGGAAAAATTAAATACCTGAATTCCGGCGACTGGATCGAAAACCTTACTGCCCTGGAATATAATAAGAAGAAATGGTCCGTCTACCGGCACCCGGTTGAGCAAAGGGTAAACGGAAAAATCAGGATGGAAGAAGATTCGGAACTTACCATCATTGATTTCAATAACAAGCAACTGTTTAAGCGCATGCTGGAGGAGTTTGAAACATGAGAATATTATATGCCATACAAGGTACAGGCAACGGTCACCTGAGCCGTGCACGGGATATTATTCCGGCGTTGCAAAAAAAAGGGGAGCTGGACATTCTGGTCAGTGGCATTCAGGCTGATGTAAAGCTCGACTATCCCGTAAAATATACCTTTCAGGGACTGAGTTTTATTTTTGGTAAAAAAGGGGGGGTGGATATTTGGGAAACCTATGTCCGTGCCAAACTGAAAAACCTGCTGAAGGAGGTCAGTATGCTCCCAATAGAAGAATATGATCTGGTCATTAATGATTTTGAACCGGTCTCAGCCTGGGCATGCTACCGGAAAAAGAAACCCTGCATTTCCCTGAGCCATCAGTCGGCCGTGCTTGCTTCCGAAGCTCCCCAACCAAAAAAATATGATTGGTTTGGCCGGTTTATTCTTCGCAATTATGCTCCGGTGAGTTATCATTTTGGATTTCATTTTCAGGCTTACAACGCCAGGATATTTACACCCGTTATCCGAAAAGAAATCCGTGAATTGGAACCCATCAACCGGGGCCATTACACTGTTTACCTTCCTGCCTACAGCGATGAAAAGCTTTTGGACTACCTGTCACAGTTCGATCAGGTGCAATGGCAGGTTTTCTCCAAGCATAATGATCAAGAAATTAAGTATAAAAATGTCCAAATACAGCCCATTGATAACAAAAAATTCATCGAAAGCATGGCAGGAAGTGAGGGGGTATTTTGTGGGGCCGGATTTGAAACACCTGCAGAAGCCATGTATCTCCAGAAAAAGCTATTGGTGGTACCCATGAAGTCGCAATACGAACAACAATGCAATGCAGCCGCCCTAAAAACTATGGGTGTACCTGTCATTAAAAAGCTAAAATCAAAACATGTTGCTAAAATAGCCGATTGGATCAAAAACGGGAAACCTATTCGTGTGAATTATCCGGATATTACCGAACAAATCATCGAAAAAGTCATTGCTCATTACAATTCCGGTAAAATCGAACAACAAGCCTGGGAAAAAGAACATTCTTTACTACCGGTTGAAAACGTCATGAAATAATATGCTCCGTCGCATTTTTTTTAAACACATCATCAGCCTTTTTATTGGTTTTTTTTCGGTAAAGTCTCTGCGCTCTTATTCAGCAACCTTATACGGTAATGAGAAGAAACAGAAAATCAAATCACATAAACTGGGAAAAACCTTTACATGGGGTGTGGCTACTGCTGCTTTTCAAACAGAAGGGGCAGTGGATGTCGATGGCAAAACGCCTTCTGTATGGGATCATTTTGTCCATCACTCAAGGCGGTTCAGGCAGGATGAACATGCTGATGTAGCAGTTGATTTTTATTATCGATATCAACATGACATTGATCTGATTAAGGACATGAACCTTGATGCATTTCGGTTTTCTCTGGCCTGGACAAGGATTATGCCGCAAGGTACAGGTAAAGTAAATCAAAAAGGATTGGATTTTTATCACCGGGTGATTGATGCCTGCCTTGAGAAAGGCATTGAACCCTGGTTAACACTTTATCATTGGGATTTGCCTCAAAGCCTGGAGGAAGATGGAGGGTGGACCAACAGGCAGGTGGTGGATTGGTTTTCAGAATTCACCGATACCTGTACCCGTGCGTTTGGTGATAAGGTTCATAACTGGTTGGTGTTGAATGAGCCAATGAGTTTTACAGGCCTTGGGTACTTCATGGGTTATCACGCGCCCGGCCGCAGGGGATTAAGAAATTTCCTTCCTGCGGCCCACCATGCTGCGTTGGCGCAAGCTGCAGGTGGAAGGCTAGCCCGCGCCAACATCCCACATGCCAATATTGGTACCACCCTTTCCTGCAGTTATATTGATCCGGTCAATGATAAAGAAATGAACCGAAAAGCTGCACAAAGGTTGGATGCTGTCATGAACAGGTTGTTTCTGGAGCCTGCACTCGGACTTGGATATCCCTCAGACGTTTTAGACATAAAGAAACACATGGAACCTTATTTTCAACCAGGGGATGAGGAGGCCATGGCGTTTGATTTTGATTTTATCGGGCTTCAGTATTATTTCCGCACAGTGGCACGCTTCAGTTTGTTTCCTCCGGTTTTATTTGCCCGCGATGTTCCGGCCCCCAAGCGAAATGTACCAATGAACAACATGGGGTTTGAACCCTATCCCAAAGGACTGTACAAAATGTTGAAGCAGTTTGCCAGTTATCCCCAGATGAAAAAAATAATTGTGACAGAAACCGGCATTTGTCTGGATGACACTTTGGGCAATGGAGGTGTACATGATACCGCGCGGATTAACTTTTTGAAAGATACCATAAAGTATGTCCGCAAAGCACAAAAGAATAACATCCCGGTAGAGGGGTATTTTGTGTGGACCCTGACCGATAATTTTGAATGGAGCGAAGGCTATCATCCCAGGTTTGGTTTGGTGTATGTTGATTTTGCCACGCAACAGCGCTATTTGAAGGACTCAGCCCTTTGGTTAACTAATTTTCTGAGCAAAAAATAAAACAACCCCTGTTAATTGGCAAATGATGTTCCCGGGGGATGTAATTCTGTCTGGCATCTATAAATACTAATCTTTCGGATCTTCATCCCTTTTTTACTATCTTTTTGGAAATATTAATTTCTATCCAGGTTCAACAAAACACTTCCCTTCCGATTGTGTTGTATAGATGAAAATCTCAATAAAAGACCAGAAAGTATGAAATTAGATACGGAACGGGCACGGTTACCCCGATGGATGAAAGCACAATTACCGACAGGGAAAAACTACTCACGCATCAAAAATCTGATTCAACAAAATAACCTGAATACCATCTGCACCAGCGGGAATTGTCCCAATAAAGGCGAATGCTGGAGTGCAGGGACGGCTACCTTTATGATTCTGGGAGAAAAATGCACCCGTGCCTGCAGCTTTTGTGATGTGAGCTACCTTAAACCCGATGAAGTGGATTGGGAAGAGCCCCGCCGCCTGGCAGAAACAATCCGCTTACTTGAGTTGAAGCATGCTGTAATTACATCCGTAGCCCGCGATGATTTAATGGACGGTGGTGCACAATTCTGGGCAACAACCGTAAAAGAAATTAAAAAACTGAATCCGGGCACTACCATGGAAATCTTAATTCCGGATTTTAACCGTGGTCATCAGGTGTTGGATCAAATTATCGGAGCAGGCCCTGAGGTTATTTCGCATAACATTGAAACAGTATCGCGTCTTACACATAGCATCCGTTCCATGGCCCGCTACCAGCGAAGCATCGATTTGCTAAGTTATGTGGCATCCAAAGGTGTGGTGGCAAAATCAGGCATCATGCTAGGGCTGGGCGAAACAGAGCAGGAGGTTCACCAGGCCATGGACGATTTGGTCAAAGCCGGAGTAAAGGTATTCACCATCGGGCAGTATTTATCACCTTCAGAAAAACACCTGCAGGTAAAAGAATACCTCCCACCTGAAATATTTGAAAACTACAAAAAGGCTGGCCTTGAAAAAGGATTTTCCATCGTGGAAAGCAGTCCGTTGGTACGCTCATCCTACCATGCCGAGCGGCACGTAAATGCCTGATGCAAAGAGGAACCTGGTATTCTAAAATAAACATGTGTTTTTTGTATACCCGCGAACGGCGAAGCCCTCGGTCGCCATGCGCCTACGTCCTCGCCTTCACAAAGCTTTGTCGGAGCAAGGTAAAGCTTATAGCGCAAGCGTAAGGCTTGCCGAAGGTTATACCCTCAACGAAGTTAATTAACGCTAATGTTTCGACACTAAAAATGAATGAAGCCTTATCCCATAGTCATTAGGCTGGGTGCACTGATTAAATTTCTTCTCTTACTTCCTTCCCGCTATCATCATGTGCGGGCTCATGGCAATCAGGTTGAGGTCTTTTTCTGTTATTTTTAAAATTTCAATCAGGTTTTTGTACTTTGTTTGATCACCACGGACGCTGAAAAAGTTCTTTTCCAGCCATACGATGCCTTCAACAGCGTATAGTACCAGGTTCGAAAATCGTGCATTCTCAAATTCTGCTTTTAATTGTTCCGGCCGGTGGTAAAAAGCTTCCGTCAGCACACCCGGCATGTTTTCAGGTGCATCGTGCATGCTGCTCATCAGCTCTGACCGGCACATGTTTAAAATATGCGGCTCATGCAGCACACCCTGCAGCAGCGCCACAAAGGTGGAAGCCGTGTAATTGATGGCAAAGCCCAAAACGGTCCCTTCGGGTTTTAAAATCCGGGATGCTTCCGAAAGTGCTTTCATGCGATCATCATAATCCTGCAAATGATACAACGGACCATGCAGGATTACCAAATCAACTGAACCATCCGGGATAGCCAGGTTTCGGGCTTCACCCAGCAGGGCATCAAATTTTTGTCCCGCCCTTTTAGCCCTCTTTTGAGCCTGGCTAATGTGTTTTTCCACCGGATCAACCAACACCACCTGATGTCCCTGCGAAGCCAGCCAGGCAGCATATTTTCCTGTGCCACCGCCAATGTCTGCAATCATGGCGCCAGGTTCAGGCAGGTACCGCTCTATCAAATCTTTATTCCGCTCAAATTCAAAAGGGCCTAGTCCCTGGCCAAGCCTGTCCTCCTCAGAGGACTGGTTGTAGAAATCCAGGATTTTATCACTGATGAGTTTCCGTTTCATTTTTCCCGGATTTAAGCGCTGAAATGATGTTTGAAAGGCTCCATCAGCCGCCAGAGTCGCTGGAACTCGGAAGAAAATTGCTGTACGGCATCCTGGTGATTGCTGATGATGATGTTTTCCTGGTTGAAATCGGCCGCACTTCGCGTCCAGTTATAGCTGCCGGTAAGGACTGATGCATTGTCAAACACAGCAAATTTATGGTGCATGTGATGACGGGTATGATCGATTTTGATGTCCAATCCCTTCTGGGCTAAAAAATGAATATCAGAACCCCGGTCGTTCACTTTATCATTGTCGGTCAGTATCCTTATGTCAATCCCTGCATGAAAGGCATCCAAAATGGCATGCGTAATGATGTTGTCACTGATGGTAAACACGCAGATATCAATGGATTGATCCGCCTGTTTTATCTCCTGACAAATGGCTTTGCGGCATTCGTTGCCCGGACTAAAGTAGGTTTTAAAATAAGGTTCCGTCATCTTCAAGCTGCTTTATGAACACCTCAGGCTAAATATTCCCCAGTTTTTTATACTTGAACCGTTTTGGTTCGGCGCTTCCCAGCCGTTTCTTTTTGTTTTCCTCATATTCCGTAAAACCACCTTCAAAGAATACCACCTGAGCATTGCCTTCAAAGGAAATGATGTGTGTGCAAATCCTGTCGAGGAACCAGCGGTCGTGCGAGATGACAACAGCACAACCGGCAAAGTTTTCCAATCCTTCTTCAAGGGCACGGAGGGTGTTCACATCCAGATCATTGGTAGGCTCATCCAAAAGCAGCACGTTGGCCCCACGTTTTAAGGTAAGTGCCAGGTGCAGACGGTTACGTTCACCACCGGAAAGGACCCCGCATTTTTTGCTCTGGTCGGATCCGGTAAAGTTAAACCGTGCCAGGTATGAACGGGCATTGATTACCCTGCCACCAACTT
Organism: uncultured Bacteroidales bacterium; assembly: GCA_964652315.1. Taxonomy (GTDB): domain Bacteria; phylum Bacteroidota; class Bacteroidia; order Bacteroidales; family JAAAOM01; genus CAZZBU01. The sequence goes on along the minus strand of CAZZBU010000111.1, from coordinate 1,219 downwards.
CCACGTTCTCCGTACCGCCTGAAACCACTTCAAAAACGGTTTTTTCCGGGTCAATTTCCTTGTGTACCTGGTCCACGTAGGCCATCTCCACGGTATCTCCTACTTTAAAGGTGCCGTTGTCAGGCTGCTCCTCATCCATAATCATTTTAAAGAGGGTGGTTTTACCGGCTCCATTCGGACCAATAATACCCACAATGCCGGCAGGGGGCAGCTCAAAACTAAAATCTTCAATCAGCACCTTTTCACCAAAGGCCTTGGAGATGGATTCGGCCTTCAGGACTTCAGTACCCAGCCGTGGTCCGTTAGGAATAAAAAGTTCCAGTTTTTCTTCCTTTTGTTTTACATCCTCGTTGAGCATCTTTTCGTAGTTGTTCAAACGGGCTTTGCCTTTGGCCTGCCTTCCTTTGGCTCCCTGACGTATCCATTCCAACTCACGTTCCAGGGTTTTTCTCCGTTTGCTTTCCTGCTTTTGTTCTTTTGCCAGGCGGTTTGATTTCTGCTCCAGCCAGGAAGAATAATTTCCTTCCCACGGGATGCCTTCACCCCTGTCCAGCTCCAGGATCCAGCCAGCTACGTTGTCAAGGAAATACCGGTCGTGTGTCACAGCTATCACCGTACCTTTGTATTGCTGCAGGTGCATCTCCAGCCATTGCACCGATTCGGCATCCAGGTGGTTGGTAGGCTCGTCCAGGAGCAATACATCCGGTTCCTGCAACAGCAACCGGCACAAGGCTACGCGGCGGCGTTCACCTCCTGACAGCACATTGATCGGTGTATCGCCTTCCGGACAATTCAAAGCAGCCATCGCCCGCTCGAGTTTGCTGTCCAGGTCCCATAAATCGTATTGATCAATTTTATCGCTGAGGGCAGCCTGCCGGTCGATAAGCTTTGTCATCTCATCATCGCTCATGGGCCCGGCAAAGGCAGCATTAACTTTTTCGTATTCCTCAAGGATATCGGTATATTTTTTCACCCCTTCCTTAACGATTTCCATGACGGTTTTTGACTCATCAAGCTTCGGCTCCTGCTCCAAAAACCCGATGGTATAACCCGGAGAGAGGACCACTTCACCCTGGTAATCCTTGTCAACTCCGGCAATAATCCGGAGTACCGTGGATTTACCTGCTCCGTTTAGACCAAGTACACCGATTTTTGCCCCGTAAAAAAACGATAAGCTGATGTCTTTAATGATGGTTTTGCCGGTGCTCAATGTCTTGGA
>CAZZBU010000110.1:0-13300 GCA_964652315.1 uncultured Bacteroidales bacterium | reverse complement strand
GCCATCTGTGCCAAAACTGCTGCATTATATCCACACCCGCTGCCAATTTCCAACACTTTGTCCGTTGGTTGAATATCCAATGCTTCGGCCATGTAGGCCACAATATACGGTTGGCTAATGGTTTGCCCCCGCCCGATTGGTAAAGGCGAATCATCGTAGGCATGGGCTTTCATCTCAATTGGTACAAATAATTCGCGGTCAACCCGCTCCATGGCCTGCAGTACTTTTTCGTCTTCTATACCGCGGGCTTTCAGGTGGTATTCTATCATTTTTTCTTTATTATCCATCATGTTCATGTATTTTTAATAAAACTTTTGCAAAAACTATTCCTGTAAGGTTTATGTTAGGTTATTACGGTTATCATTAATATTTCCTTTATGAAAATTTGCCAGAAAAATTAAGTAGTTGTTTAACTGGCGATTATTTGATTCCGGATTTTTTGTGTTACCAATTTATGTTCGTGTTTTTGGCAAATGAACTTATTTTTATATAACTGTTTTAAAAAAAAGTTTTTATCTTGTAAAGGTTAAAATGACTAAAAACAAAAAAAAAACAAATTCTGATGACAGACCATGTTGTTGATCTGGGATTCGTTTCACAGCATTTTGAAGCAGGTGCTCATATGTGCTTGATTTATAAAGATGATGAGGAACGGGAAAAGATTATTTCACAATATCTGTTAAGCGGATTAAGAGATCAGGAAAAGGTCACATATTTCGCTTATAAGACCGGAAGGGAAGAGATAATGAACCTGCTAGAAAATTCCGGCATTGTTGTAAATTCTGAGAATTTTGAAGTTGCAGATGCAACGGATTCGTATTGTCCGCATCATTATTTTGATCCTGATGAAATGCTTGAAAACTTGAAAGAGTTGTATAATAATACTATTAAGATGGGGTACAAGAATTGTCGGTTAAGTGGTGAGATGCAATGGGCCCTTGACCCGATTCCAGGTACAAACAGGCTTATGGAGTATGAAGCTATGGTGAATAATGTAGTGAAAACACATCCGGTTACCTCTATTTGTCAGTACGATGCCAGGTTATTTGATGGTGAAGTCATTGTGGATTGTCTTAAGGTGCATCCGTATGTTATTGTTAACGGTCAGGTTGTTGAAAATCCATACTATTTAACACCCGAAGAATTTCTTAAACATAAATAATCTGTGCAGGACAACAAACAAAAAGAATTACAAACCCTTGTTCAGTTGAATTCATTTCAACTGGCTGTCAATGTCATGCCTTTTGATAGAAAGTACAGCGAGTTTATCTATCATGGGTTAAAAAAAATTGATTATATAGAAAAATGCCGGGTTTGTTTGTTTTTTGCTGATGGGCCGGTTGGGGATTCGCTGAATAAGAAATGTAAAGATTGCACCTTTCTTTTTGGAAAACCGTTGGGTGAAGAAAATACCTGTCTGTTATTTAATCAAGATGATAGCATTAATATACCTATCAGGACTCTAACCAAAAAATTTGGAGTAATCTCCATTATATTTAGTCCTTCATGTCCCAAAATTGTTTTGTCTTCCATAAGGAACTTTGCAAATTATGTTGCCATCTCAATTGAAAATCATATACAAAAGGAAACCTTGAGTTCACAAAACCAAGAATTAACTATATTTAAAAATCAGCTTGAAAAGAAGGTTGCTGAACGCACTATTGAACTTGAACGAACAAAACAACGGGCAGAGGAAGGCAATAAGCTGAAAACTGCTTTTTTACAGAACATGTCGCATGAAATACGCACACCCATGAATGGCATTATGGGATTCGCCAGTTTATTGCGCAATCCGGATTTGCAGAACGATACAAGAGAGCGATATATAGAGGTAATCCAAAAGTCGGGTAAACGCATGTTGAATATCATAGACGACCTGGTGGATGTCTCAAAAATTGAAACAGGCCAGCTTACGATAAATAAAGCCGAGGTTGATGTTGATCGGCTATTGAAAGAGTTATTTGATGTTTACAAAAACGAAACAGAGGAAAAAAAACTACATTATTCCTTTGAAATCCCTGAAAATAATAAGATTGTTAAGGTTGTAACTGATGAAAAAAGACTTAACCAGGTTCTCAGTAAACTGTTGAACAATGCCATCAAATTCACACACCGGGGAAGCATCCGGTTTGGTTATACAATTGAAAAAGATTTTTTACAGTTTTTTGTCAGTGATACCGGAAAAGGCATCAGCCGGAATATTAAGCACGATATCTTTGAACGGTTTATACAGGAAGATCATAATATTGCCCGCGATTATGAAGGGGCCGGACTGGGACTGGCCATTTCAAAAGCCCTGGTGGAAGCGCTTGGAGGAGAAATCTGGTATGAATCACTTCCGGGCAAAGGTTCCACTTTTTATTTTACCATTCCGGCAGAGATACATACAGATACTTCCATGAGAAAAATCACAGCATCTGACAGTGAGTTGACCTTTAGTAAAAAAGCCACCATTCTTATTGTAGAGGATGATGCAATTAGCATGCTTTATCTTAAGGAGATTTTTTCTGGTAAAAACACCGAACTTATACAGGTGAGCGACGGACAATCAGCCATAGAGGCTGTGAAATCCAACAATGAGATTGATATTGTTTTGATGGATATTAAACTTCCTATTATGGATGGGTACACTGCTGCCAGGGAGATTTTGAAACTGCGGCCTGATTTGCCTGTTGTTGCCCAGACGGCTTATGCAGATCCTGCTGCACAGCAGAAATCAATGGAAGCAGGCTGTGTGGCTTATTTGTCGAAACCCATTAACAAAACCAAATTGCTTGAAATAATAAAAAAACACATTCGAGAATAAGAAAAAATGATTGTCCGCTATGGTACCTATTGATTGAACTCACAAATATCACGGCACATGAAAATTTAATAGCCACGAATGCACGAATGACAAAGTCATTCGAAATTTGTGTTCATAAAGAATTTATTATTAAATGATTAGACACCTCAATATTCAATAGAAAATTATTCAGAGGTAGTTCCAATTTGATTCCATTCATTCGTGCATTCGTGGCAAATATAGTTTTGGTATAAACCCGGATAATCATTTAAGAAAAAATTAGTGTCTTTTGTTGATGTGCTTTCAAAGGTGATGAATTTATCCTTATTCCGGTGATGTATCTTTCTTTTATCTGATAACAATAGGGTATCTGAAATGTTACTTTTAAAACTTGTTTTTTCACTGAGACAAGAATTTTATAAGGCATGATGAAGAATGAGTAACAGTAAAAGTATCCATTTATCCCGAAATAAAAACATCCCCGGAACAACTATTTTTAGGAGAAACGATTCGATACCCCCATGGAAAGATCTAAGTGCTGTTTTTAATGCATTGGATGATTATCTCTTTGTGTTGGATCAAGAAGCAAACATTATTTTTTGTAATGAAAATGTATTTGAGCAGCTTGGATACAGCAAGAAAGATCTTATTGGAGAAAATCTGATAAAAGTGCATCCGGCCCAACTGCAAGAGGAGGTTGCCAGCAGCCTTTCTGATATGCTCACAGGAAAAGAGAAACTGTGTAATGTCCCTTTATTGACCAAAAATGGAAAAGAAATCCCGGTGGAGACCCGGATAATCTCCTGGAATTGGGAAGGTATGGACGTGCTTATTGGTATCAGCCGGAATATTAGTGAAAGGCTCGCTTATGAACATCAAATCAGGGAAAACTCTGAACGTCTACAAATGGCTTTACTGGCTACAGATGCCGGCTTATGGGATTGGGATATCAAAACTGGAAACCTTGTTTTTAATGAAAAGTGGTTCGCCTTAAGAGGATATGATTCTTTTGAGTTAGAAAATAAGTATGAAACCTGGAAAAGCCAGGTTTATCCTGATGATCAAAAAAATGTATTGTTGATGCTAAACAAACACCTGCATCATGGTACGCCTTTTTATCAGGCAGAATACCGCACAAAACATAAGAATGGTGATTATATCTGGATCCTTGATACCGGCAGGGTAACTGAATACGATGCCGAGGGGAAACCAGTGCGCATGGTTGGCACCAATATCGATATTAATGATAAAAAGCAAAGTGAGCTTTTACTTAAACAGAACCTGCGTCAGCAGGAACTGCTGTCAGAAATTGCTCTGGAGATAAATTCCCTTGAATCATTTTCGAGCAGAATCAGTTCAATATTAAAAAAGATTGGAGAACATACCGGTGTTAGCCGGGTATATATTTTTGAGAATAAGTGCGAAACCACTTCCAATACCTTTGAATGGTGTAATCATGGCGTCACACCACAAATTAATGATCTCCAAGAAGTTCCTTTTGAAGCAATACCCTCATGGATATCCATTCTGAATGAATACGGATTGGTATATTCTGAGAATATTGCTGAGTTGCCTGAAGATTTGAAAATAGTTCTTGAACCGCAAGGAATTAAATCCATCATAGTTTATCCCTTAACGGTTAAAAAGTCTTTTTTTGGATTCATTGGATTTGATGAATGCGTGCGCCCAAAACACTGGACAAAGAGTGAACTTGAATTGCTGCGGACAGTATCCGGTATAATTGCCAATGCTTTTGAACGTAAACTATCGGAACAATCGCTAAAAAAAAGCGAAGCAAAAAACAGGGCATTGCTGGAATCCATACCGGACATTCTGTTTCTTTTTGACAGCGATGGAACCATCCGTAATTTTCAAAGCGGGGCAAGGGATGAACTGGCATTTCCTCCGCAGGAATTCCTTCATCGGTCTGTTTATGATATTTTTCCTGCTGAGTTTGCCCAGGAAATTGTTAAGGCTATCAATGATACCCTTCAAAACGGGCAAAACAAGATAGATTATTCCATACCGGTGAAAGACAAAATAACCGATTTTGAAGCCCGCATGTCCAGAATGAATGAGAGCCAGGTTATAGCCATTGTAAGAAATGTATCCGAACGGAAAAACTATGAGAGGCAACTCACGGCAGAACGTGACAGGGCAGACAGGGCCAATAAAGCAAAAAGTGAGTTTCTGGCCAATATGAGCCATGAAATCCGCACTCCCATGAATGCCATACTGGGTTTTAGCGAGGCTCTTTATTATAAGACAGATCAACCTCAGTATAAAAAAATGTTAAAATCTATACTGACCAGTGGCAACCTCTTGCTTTCACTGCTTAATGATATTCTTGATTTATCAAAAATTGAAGCCGGAAAACTTCAAATGGAGTATCAACCAATGAGTTTAAAAAACCTGTTGGATGAAATAAAGAATCTCTTTATTCATAAGATTGACTTAAAAAAGTTGGATTTTAATGTCCAGGTCCAGCCCGGGTTTCCGGATGCTGTCATGCTGGATGAAATTCATATCAAACAAGTGATTTTTAATTTGGTGGGCAATGCCATAAAATTTACTCATGCAGGTTACATTCGCTTGAGCATCAGTCATCAGATGGTGTCAGAAGACGAAGCTGATATCACCTTTGCGGTAGCCGATTCCGGCATTGGAATTCCAAAATCCCAGCATGTCCGTATTTTTGAAGCTTTTACCCAGCAACCAGGGCACTCAAACCCCAATTTCGGAGGCGTAGGCCTTGGATTGGCCATTACCAAACGATTGGTTGATAAAATGGGAGGGAGCATTAATCTGGAAAGTGAGAAGGGCAGGGGCTCGGAGTTTACTGTGATGCTTCCGGGGATTAAGATTTGTGATGTTGCCTTAAAATCCAGTGAAATGCAGCATTATCATACATCGGCAATCAGATTCAATCCTGCAACAATGCTTGTAATAGATGATGTTTCTTCAAACATTGATGCTGTTGAAAGTATGCTTTCTGATTCCGGATTGAAAATTATGCGTGCTGAAACTGCTGAGATTGGCTTGGAATTATTAAATCAAAATAAACCAGATATTATTCTACTTGATATCAGGCTTCCTGGTATGGATGGATTTGAGATGGCAAAAAAGATAAAGAATAACCCGGACACTAAGAATATTCCGGTTTTGGCTTTTACTGCTTCTGTTTTTAGTCTTGACCGGCTGAATAAAGCATCTGGATTTGATGGTGTGCTGTTTAAGCCCGTAAGCATTCACATGCTTAACAATGGATTGAAAAAATTTTTAAGATATGTTGAACCGGTTATGGGTAAAACCCTTCAGAAAGCCGGAAATAACTTTTTTTCCATGTCTTTATTGACCAGGGAAAATATTTCGACTGTTCAAAAAACCATAGACGAAGAACTTTTGCCCCAATGGGAAAAGCTCAAAGATTCATTTGTACTTTATAAAATCGATTCTTTTATCGCCCGGCTGGCTGGATTTTCAAAAAAATATCAAATAGAAAGCTTTGCAGCTTATGCACAGCAATTGGAAGAAGATATGGAAATTGTTGATCTGGAGTCATTGCAGCATAACCTCAGAAAATTTCCGGAAATAACTAACGAATTAAAAAGATATATAAGTGATAATTTGATGTGATGAATTAAGCATGATTAATTGAATAATAAATATCACTTCGTCTTTTGCATTGCTTCAGAGGAGCAATATACCAGAATGATTGTTTAAATCATGCCTTTGCAACGAGCGAAGTGGGCTCTTAAGTATCCTTAAGAATCAAATAATGGGTGAAAAAAAATAAAAAGATAAAAATATGAAACGTAATGTTCACATTTTGATTGTTGATGATAACCTGAAGAATTTGCAGATTACAGCGCAGATTTTGAAAGATGAAGGTTACCTGATTAGCCTGACACAGGATGGGCAATCGGCACTTGAATACCTGATGGATAATCCTGTGGACCTTATCCTGTTGGATATTATGATGCCCGGAATAAATGGACTGGATACCTGCCGTATGATTAAGAAAAATGACAGATGGAAAGATATTCCGATTATCTTTCTTACCGCAAAAAATCAAACAGATGATCTTATTGAAGGATTTAAAGCCGGAGCGGTTGATTACATTACTAAACCTTTTGTGCGTGAAGAACTGCTTGTAAGGGTAAAAACCCATGTTGAGTTGTTTGAGTCCAGGAAAGCTATTATGGAGATGAACCGTACCCGTGATAAATTATATTCAATTATTGCTCATGATCTTCGCTCACCTTTCAGTAGCATTGCTTTTACGATCAATGCCATTGCCGATGGTATTTTTGATCCCTGCAGTGAGCTGTTTCAAAAAGTAGTCAGGGAACTGGAACATAATGCAACCAATACCTCCTCCTTGTTGGATAATCTTCTTGAATGGACACGTTTACAGCAAAACAGAATTAGTCTTGATCTTAAAAAATCACGGCTTGCACCGGTTCTTTTTGAATGCAAACATTTGTTGAGTCCTGTAGCTGATAAAAAAAATATCACCCTTGAACTGGAAATCCTTGCTGATCCGGTGGCTGTCTTTGATCATTCTACCATGTATACAGTTTTCAGGAATTTAATAACCAACGCCATTAAATTTACACCTGAGAATGGACTTATCAGGATATTGGCAGAAAAAAATGGTACAGGTACGCAGATTAAAATTATCGATAATGGAAAAGGAATAAGTAAAGAAACGATTGAAAAAATATTTGAAAAAAAGGAACTTTATACAACCCTGGGTACAAAAAAGGAACGAGGCAGCGGGCTGGGGTTGGTGCTAATTCAGGATTTCATTGAGGCCAATCAAGGAAAAATTGCTGTGGAAAGCGAGGAAGGAAAAGGAAGTATTTTTAGCGTATTTCTACCAGCAGAATAGGTAACGTATCCTTATCTGAGAAGCCCCATGCCATTTATTTTATTCTGTGCGGAAAAACAAACACTTTTGTGAGGCAACCAATACCACAGGCCTATGTTTGAAAATACAACTATCAAATTGTTAACAACTTATATTGAAATTATTTGGATGAAGTAAATGCCGCTATTTTTTTTTAATGATGAAGAATCATATCATTCAGTTCGATGAAGTGTTTAAAATTCTCACGGGTTACCGTATTGTTTTTCCTGTCGATCCAGGTAATAATTATTTGGTTGTTTGATAGATCAGCGTAAATATTGGCGTAGTCTCTATCCTGACGAATCAATACTTTTATTTGCGACAAAAAGTATCCATTCTCCAGTATGATATCAATGGCTCGTTGCAAAGAGCCCGGTTGAGCAGAAACCAGAAAAAACTGCATACTTTGTTTCTCGGCCTCTGTAATTTCTATGTAATCAATTCTGTGAAGTATTCTTTGAATGAGGTTAGTACGGTTTTCATCATAAATTACATCATAAGGACTGATGTGCGCCATATATGAGAACATACCCGGTATGCCGGCTATTAATGCAGTACATTCTGATACACCCTGGGTGGTAAGTGCTGAGAATGAATCAGCCCGTTGATATTCATCAATATCCACACCAATCACCTTGCGTTCAGGTTGCCCTGGTATGTCCGTTGGCTGAGGTACTGCTGACCGTATCTGTGAGCTGATTTGTGGGTAAAGCTCAGGTTTATTTTCAAGATAATGTTGCGTAATTATCTCATTCTGGTCAATCTTGGCAATGAGCAACCATTCATTACTCAGAAATTGAAATACATCAAAAGCGCTGTAAACCACTTTTCCTCTGTAATCAGTAACTGATTTGCGGCCTTTTTTCTCCTCAAATTTTGCATCTATATTTTCATCCGGAAGTTTTTGTTTCAAAATGGTTGGTTTCGCTTTGAAGCGTGAATCTGTTAGCATGTAATGTTCTTTATTTACCAGGATTAATTCTCCGGTTCTGCCCAGGTTGGTTTCAGTGGTAAAAAGGTTATTAATTTTGTTAATGGCATACTGCATCACAAACCAACCAATGGTTTTTCCCTCGTGTGTAACAGGTTCAATGAAAAAGGCCGAAGGCTCACCAGATACTTCATAAAATTGAAAATCTACAAAGGACTCTTCGGATAAATTTCTGAGTTTTTTCGAAAGCGCTGTATTGGCAAGCTCACCTTCGAAGATGTTTTTATGATAATCAGCCTGTTTTCTGATGGTATAAAAAATCTCCCCGTTTTTGTCAGTAAAAAGAATGTCGTAAAATGTAAGGTAATTCTGCACGTAATGATACTGAATGTCCTGTTTTAATTCTTTAATTTTTTGTTCCACAAAGTCAGAAACTACCGTATCGCGCGATTTATAATAATATTCGTTTTTTACCCTGAAAAAAGCATTCATTGCCTTGTCGTTTTTTAATTGACGCGCCAGTTCCCGGGTTTCGGTCATTTGCTGAATAAGTTGTTTTTTCTTCAGCTTAAGGATTGATTCAAGCATACGATAGGTTTCTTCCTTTTTTACCTCATAGGAGTTGTTTTTGCATGCAGAAAAAAAGAAGAGAAAAAGTACAGCAGTTATAAATATTTTATGCATATCATCAGTCTTACTTCTGTTATAACGGTTAAAGTAATAAATGTGAGGATAATTTTCTATTTATTTTCCAAATTTTTAATCATCCCTTGTAGCCGTGTTTAATGTTTTTTATCCTGTTATCCTGTTGTTAAAGGTCTGATTTACGGTGAATGTATTGTGTTTGTAAATTGATGATATGTTTTTATTATATATTGATTATGCTTTGGTTAGAATATAATAAATTACCTATCTTTGATAATAAACCTAATTATTGTTTATGCTTATGGAACCAGGCTCAAAAATACCAGAAGAATTTGACAGATCCATCCTACAACAAGAGGATATTATACTTTATGAGGCCTATAGAGGTGTATTTGAAATGATGGCCTGTGGTGCCATGATCTTTTCAGAAGATGGAATCCTATTAAAAGCCAATAAAAAAGCACTTGAATTATTTGGTGTTAACGGCAGGCAGGCTGTTGAATCATCCATACTAAATTATTCCGATTATCTGTTTTTTGATATGGATGGTTATAGGCTCCCCGTAAAAAAATGGCCTGTTAACCGTTTACTCAATCATGAATTCCTTAAGGATGATAAATATATCATTAAAAACATCAATAAGTCAAAATACAGTTTTGTTAGTATTACCGGAATACCACAGTTTGATTCAAACGGGCAGTTTAAAAGCGGTATTTTAATTTTACACGATATTTCTGATCAGGTTGAGACTGATAACAGGCTTGAAGAAGAGATCGAAAAAACCCTTAAAAAAAGCAATGAACTCAAGGAATACCAGGAGATACTCAAAACTGAACGCCAATTGCTTCAATCCATCATTGATAATATACCGGTTATGATTAGCATTTATGATGAAGCCCTGGGTAGCATCACCCTGAATAATGCATTAACTGAAATTACCGGATGGACACAGAGAGATATTGCCAACAGAAATGTGATGGAACTGGTTTATCCCGATCCCATGTATAGGGCTAAAGTGGCAGGTTTTATGAAATCGCTCAAAAAAGGGTTCAAGGACTTTACCATGCGTACAAAGGACGGCCGGGATATTGAAACAAGTTGGGCTAATGTTCGTTTGGCTGATGGCAGAATGGCAGGGGTAGGTGTGGATATTTCCGGAAGGAAAAGGCTGGAAAAGGAATTGATCCTGGCCCGTGAAAAAGCTGAACGTGAAAACCGCGTACAGTCAGCCTTTATTCAGAATATTTCGCATGAAGTGCGCACACCCATGAATTCCATTCTTGGTTTTACAGAGCTATTGCACAAAGAAATAACCACAGCCTCAGGTCGTGAGTTTCTTAGCGCAATTTCATATAATGGTGAGCAGCTTTTGCGGCTGATTGATGACATCGTTGATTTTTCCCGCCTCGATAAGAATGAGATGTCCCTGTCAAAAGAAGAAATCAGTGTGAAATATTTAATGGAACAAACTCAGAAACAGTTTTCAGGGCTAAAGAAAAAATACAATAAAAGACACATTGCCATAAAACTTAAGCCCCCCAGACTGGATTATGAAAACATCATGTTGTATACCGATATACACAGGTTGCAGCAGGTATTGACCAACCTCATGAGCAATGCCTTGAAATACACTGAAGAAGGCCAGGTTGAAGTAGGATTTGATTTTACGGACGATAAACAGGCCCTGCAATTCTTTATTAAAGATTCCGGAATAGGAATTAAAAAAGAATATCACGACAGAGTTTTTCAGCGCTTTAATCGTTTTCACCAGACTCATAAATATGAATTCAGAGGCACAGGCTTAGGATTGGCCATTTGTAAGCATTTGGTTCACCTCATGGGTGGTGAAATCTGGTTTGAATCAGAGCCTGGTAAAGGTTCGGTGTTTTATTTTACACATCCATACATGCAGCAAACAACCTTAAAAGATCAGTTTGCAGAAAATGATACAAAAGATAACTGTTCTTTGCCTGATCTTAGCAATCGTTCCCTGCTTATTGCTGAAGATGATCAATACAGTTTCATGATTTTAAACCTTATGTTACAAGATACAAAAGCTACCGTGTTGCATGCTAACACTGGTAAAAAAGCTGCCGAACTGGCTGAGAAAAACAAAGTCGATCTTATATTCCTTGATATCAGAATGCCAGAGATGGATGGATATAAAGTACTGAAAAAAATCAGAAAAAAATACCCGGATATTCCGGTTATTGCGCAAACAGCCAATGCTTTACCCGAAGATAAAGAGAAAAGCAGACTGGCCGGGTTTTCGTACCATGCTGTAAAACCCATCTCCAAAGATGAGTTGTACAGCATTTTAAACAGATTTTTAAAGTAATCCATTGAAACCCTCATCTACAAAAGTTCACAACAAGGACATGAATAAAGAGCAATAATATGCTCCATCTGTTGAGTGCAATTGCTTGTTTTCTCTTTTCTAACGTTCAATCCATTCCATTGCAAGATCCTTTTCAGCACGTGGATGGTATTTAACATCGGTACGGGTAAACGGATCGGCCAGTTTGGCCCATACTTTTTCAGCCTGACTGTCACCGATGACAGCTATTTTTTCAATGCTGCGTATATGCTTGAAATAGGTGGCAACATCTTCAAGGAATGCCCTTATTGTAATGCCTTTTATATCACCTATCTCAACCAACAGCCTGATTGCATCATGCTCTCTCCCGGTTTTATTCAATAATGGGATCAGACTGTCATAATCTGCTTTGGTAATTTCGCCCTCAGCTTTAAAAGCAATGATGTTGTCCTTGGTTAAATCCAGGTAAGTAAACATAGCGAATGTTTTAATATTGATCAGTAATAAAACAACCCCCAGAAGGCTGCCACAAATAAGAAAATGATTAAAAACCAGAAAAAGATGCCTACCACAGCGGCAGTAGCCTCGCCGGCTTCTCTGGCTCTTCGTGATTCTCCCGGAGGAAGCCTCGTTTCTTTTTCCTCAATAATATGTTCTTCCCTTCTGGAAGGAGTAGCAGCAGCCAGGAGCAAAGCAAACAGAATTATAACAAATAGTGTCGGGACCCATGCAATACCGTAATATACCGGACCAAATGGCGTAATCCAGGCTTCGGCTACCAAACCGGCAAGAATTAATACCAGTAAAAAGGTCCAGAAAGTCCCCCATGGGCCTGTGGATTTGAATACGAAATAAAACAAGGCTCCAATTGCAACTGCAGCAATAATTACTAATAGTGCTTCTAAAAATGTCATAATAAATACTTTTAAGGGTTATACAGGGTTTTATGAAAAAAGCATGCCTTTATCTGTGTGTTATTTGTAAAATGGTGTATAATCAGGGCTTTGGAGGCTATAACAGAAAAATTCATATTTCTTCACCTGGAACAAGGGATATAAAATGGTGAAAATATTTCCACAACATAAGGAGTTTATACCTCAGCAAGATACGAATCCATTAATAATAGATACTTTTTTATGTCATTCAACGTGATTTTTTTCCTTTCGTGCTCAGTTTTGTTTTTTTCATGAAGAATGGTTACAGTTGCCCGGATGTTGGCACGGTAGCTTTTGTAATAATTAAACAACCTGTCTTCATCAGCACCTTGATCCAGCTCCATGAATTCCAGATATTGATTATAAAATAGTCCGCTTAAGTCCTGCCTGTCATAAAAATCCAAATCCACGCATAAAAAGGCAATTTCATTTAGTAGATCAATGTGCCTGAGATCTTTGCTGAATTCAATGCAATCGAAAATCACCGGATCTTCATATAGAAAAATATTATGCGCGTTAAAATCCCCGTGGCAATCGCGCTGAAATCCGCTGATTATGCGTTCGTTCATTAAACTTCTGTTGGTGTTCAGGTAGGTGGTTGACTTTTCTACTGCTTTTTTTACTTTCCCAGCCAGTTCATTGCCCAGCTCCTCATCTATGAACGTTTCGTGATTTAGTATTTTAGCATAATCCTTATCAAAAGCTGTGGTGTTAAAAGCATTTTTTATCACCTGGGTATTTTGATGAAAGGAAGCAATTTTTTTTGCGAGGTTTA
>CAZZBU010000109.1:8656-13442 GCA_964652315.1 uncultured Bacteroidales bacterium | reverse complement strand
GCATAAGTTTTACCATGTTTTTGCTTTGCCTTAATAGTAACGATGTTACCAGGGCTGCATAAAATTTGCCCGTCAACTTGAAAAATAGGAACTGGATCAGGTATTTCATTTTCAAGATTGATTCTATACAATGAAGGTTGAAAAGCACTGTTTTCTTTTGTATCGTTAAGTTGATCAATATCAAATGTTTGTGTATCTTTGCTTTGTTCCATTTGAAAAAATATTTGCCCAGTTTGCCCGCTGGGTTTTTTGTTTCCAATTAATTTCCAATAACCGTTTTAATACATTGATAATCTGTTGTTTTTGTAGCGAGTAGGCCGCTATCCCATTGAATTTATTAATTCATCTGGGGTATAGTAAACCCTTCGACCAAGACGTTTCCCGGAAATTATATTTTGTTTTTCCCAGTTGGTCAAAGTATTGACATGTACTTTAAGAAATTTAGCAGCTTCTTTTTTTGTTAAAAGTTCTGTATTTGACATTGTATTATATTTATTGGTTATACAATGCAAATATTGGCCTTATTGTTTTGAATACAAGTGTTTTACAGCGGTTTTTTAGGTATATATTCCAAACAAAAAAACCGCCTGAATATCAGACGGTTAGTATTTTAGTGTTTTGAGGGTTTAAAACTGGTTTCAAGATAAACCTCTAAATCGGTGGTGTATTTTTCCCATGGGATTTTAAACAGGTTGCCAAAATCCCGGATTAGTGTGTTATAAATTTGTTTTTTGGTGTATTTATTTTTTTCGTTGTATTGTGTTTCATTCCAGATAAAATCAAAAAAGGGCTTTAATTTTTTTGCATACCATTTAAAATAGGAATCAATTCTACGAATTTTGTATGCCGGTAGTAATGAGATGTTTTCATTTATTTGCTTATAAGTCGGATACTTTTCAAAAATGAATTTCAAAAAATCATTCAGTATTATTTCATGGTTCAGCTCATATTCTTTTGATTTATATAATATCTTAATACTATCAATTGAATTGTTTTTTATGATGTTATGCAGTGATTCATAACTTTCTTTAAATTGTTTCATATTATTGCGAATGTTGCTCTCTTCATTCTGTTTTATGTTATGGTAATCCAAGCCATATTGCACGGTAAAAAAGAACAATTCGTCAATAAATTGATCCAGGTCGTATTTTTTTATGTACTCTTGAAAATCCTTAACAATTTCAGGGTAATAACTATACAATTTTCCTTCAAGCGAAATAGGTTCACTCGGGCTTGGTTTCAACAAGTATTCATATAATTCCTTGTAATATATGGGATCTCGCGATACAGGATAATACTTTTCAACTCGCTTTAAATTTGGTTTTTTCATACTGCATCTTTTTTAACTACCTTCATTATATGAGTAACACTTTGGGTTTGCTGCATCCGTTGACGTAGTGCGCTTACATCTTTGTCCAGGTATTTATCCAGGGTCTTTATATCGCTGTGGCCTGTAATATCCCGCACCATGTGTATGGGTAAATCATACACGTTTAAAAGCAAGCTAACAGCCGTCCGGCGTGCCATGTGACTGGATGCAAACTGATGCAGGGGTTTATTCATAATAATTTCTTTATTGCCAACATAGCGCTTTATTTGTACCGGGCGATCAAGCTCCGCAGCTTCAAAACATTCCTTCAAATACTCGTTAAATTTTTGTGCGCTTATCTTTGGGAATTTAAAATCATACTTCGTTAATATATCCAATGCCGGGGCTGCGTAACCGATTAAAGGCACTTCGATTATTTTCTTTGTTTTGTAGCTTTCAAACGTCCATAAATCGCCCTGAACATCACTTTTATTAAATGCTTCAATATCGCTCCATCTTTGCCCGGTAAAACAGCCAAAACAGAATAAATCCCGTACACGTTCTAACCTGGGTACATTACTAAAATCATATTCATAAAGCTTTTGGAGTTCATCCACTTTCAAGGTAACAATATCGTTTTTAGGTTTGCGGGTTGCTTTGAATCCTGAATGTAAATGAATATCGTTTGAATGATATTTGCGTTCAAAGCTCCAACGCATGAAGTTTTTCAGGTTATCAACATATTTTGCCAGTGTATCATTTAACAAGCCGTTTTGCGCTCCCTCCTCACGGCTTTTTTGCCTTCCACGTGGTTTCTGGTTTCTAAGGTGTGCCACGTATTTATCAAAGAATTGGAGATCTACTTTATTAAAGGTTATGTTTGGATCGAATGCTTCCAATGATTTTCTAAGTGTGTTAAATTTTTGTATTGTCCGGTCAGTTACTTCATTTGCTTTTGCCTGAATGTACTCATCAAACACAACGTAAAAGTTTTTATGTTTCTCATTATATACCGGGCTAACATTATCCACAATAAAAGCCTTTAGGTTTCGGCCAATCTCATCGAATTTCATTTCCGGGAAATCATTACGTATTTTATAGTATTCATTTTCCACGCTCTCTATGAGGTCGCTTAAAATCTTGTTTACTGCAATGCTGTTTGTTACCTGGTGTTTTATTCTTTGCTTCTTAAAATCCCAGTGCGTTGGTTTAATAAGATGTTCTGTTTTTAACTTGGTTTTGTTATCCCTGTCATGGATAACGAATAAATATAGCCGGGTATCTTCGGTATTTAAAACCTTTTTTCCGCTCTCATTTTTAACGTATGGTTTTTGTAGGATAAAATTAAATGAAGCCATTTTATTGATATTAAATTATTTACAGCGTTTTAAAATTGGAAACAATTGGAAACACTTTTTAGGTTCTGTTTTTTTAGGAGTTGAACCCTTGAAAACATGTTAACAATTGATTATCAATTAATAAACAATAAGGCAAAGATAAGAAACAATTTTGAATAATTGGAAACATATTGGAAACATTTGTAGTTTTCAGGTGTTTTTTAATGGTTTTTAGTGTGTTTTGTTGTGTTTAGCGGTCTTATTAATCAGTTGTAATACAAATATTTAAGCACAATAAGAAATATCTAAAAACAAGGGTTCAAGCTTCGCTCTCGCTACAAAAGGGGATGGAATTAAAATTTCATTCCTTTTTTTTTTAGTAAAACTATGTATTACGTTTATATCATTTATAGCGAATCTGCAGATAGGCATTACATTGGCTATTGTTCAGAACTTACTTCAAGATTGGAAAAGCACAATGCCGGAGCCACCCCATCAACCAAACCTTTTCGTCCATGGAGATTAGTTTACAAAGAAATCTATCAAACAAAAAGAGAAGCTATTGTTCGAGAAAAAGAGATCAAAAATCAGAAGAGCCGAAAATATATCGAACGATTAATAATGAAGGGCTAGAGCGTCCCGACTCATAGTCGGGAAGGTCGCGAGTTCCCCGACTGAAACCGGGGCAGGCATGTCTCGCTCTCATAATTCCCTCAAATAAAGCTTAGGAATAAATCAACGCATTATTCCTCCTCGGTATCCAATGCCATCAGCACAACACACGCGGCCCCCAGGGCTATCGTTCCGGTCACCACACCAAAAGTCGTTGGCTCAACAATATATGATTGATTCATTTTTTGATATAGTAGGTTAGAGGGATGTGAATAGGTCTCCCAAAGTTCCTTTATCCAAAAGGTGTTTTCAACATACATCGGATTCGAAAAATCTTCAGTTTGAGCAAGCACTAAATGGCTTTTAAACCTGAGTGGCGTATTTTCTTCGTCAAAGGAGTATGCATTGGCCTGTGCCCACCCGTCTTTGGTTTTAATGGTTGTTTTCACCGGTTTTCCAAGCTGTTCCTTCTTAAAATGGTTTGTTTGCAGGTTTAAGGGATGAAATGTTTTATAGCTTTCCTGTGGTATATAACTTACTTGTTCGGCGAAGGTCACACTACCTTCGATATCGCCGGTAGCATACCCGCCAAGAAATTCATACGAATCAACCTTACCGGACAGTCTGCCTGTATTGTCCCAGTAGGGAATAGACTTCTGATTAAGAATGACATGCGATTTTTGCCAGTCAATATACAGGGGATCATTCCCTTTATTGAAGACTTTGATTTTCAACGGCAGGGCAGCATCATTGAAATAATAAGTGATTTTGTAAATGTCGTTTTCTTCTACAAATTCATACGGATTGTTGGTGCGCTCCATTTGGCTGTTGAGGGTGAGGTATTGGTATTGTTTACAGCCTGTGAGGCTTAAAACCAGGAAAATGAGTAAGATTGATGGTCTTCCGGTATTGATTTGCCGGGATATGAATGCGCTGTTGGAACTATTCATGGTCTTTTAAGTTTAGGGATAAATATTGTTAATAAAATAACAAAAAATATGCCAGCAGATTCAAAGGTGTTTTACCTGCTGACCGGACCAGAGTATAGGGCTAAACAAAAGTACAAGAAAGTGGAGCTGAATTTTTTACGTATTGAACTGAGAAAATTGTTCAAATCCTGTTCAAAGTTAATCCTAAATAATCCTTTTAGTCCAGTAGTTTATTTCTAAATTTAGGACATCATACCCATCGTATTTAAGATATTGTAACGCAAGCAAGATTGTGGCGTATACATACTTTAATAAAGGTAGGGGAATTAATATAAGCATGGATAATTGTAGGGATTTGCTTGTGAGAAACATGAATTTACTTTTTGGAACGACTGGACTTCTTTATGGAAAAGTTTTATTTTTTCTGCTTTTCCTGGGATTATCCCGGCAGTTAAATGCAGATACCCTGAGGATTGGAATGGATTTTAATTATCCTCCCTTTTCGTTTATTAATGAAGATGGTTTTCCGGATGGACATGATGTAGATATTATTAAAGAAATTTCGGCCTTCACTGGCCATAAAGCCATATTTGTTCCAG
>CAZZBU010000109.1:0-8556 GCA_964652315.1 uncultured Bacteroidales bacterium | reverse complement strand
GATATTATTAAAGAAATTTCGGCCTTCACTGGCCATAAAGCCATATTTGTTCCAGGTCAGTGGGAAATCATTCTCGAAAAATTGAAAAATGGAGAGGTTGATGTTATCTCCGGTATTGTATATTCAGAAGAACGCGATCGGGATTATGATTTTACCATACCAATTCAAACAGTTTATTATTCCATTTTTGCAAATTCAAAAGTAAAAATACATTCGGCTGATGACCTGCAGGGCAGGAGAGGAGTTTCATTAAGAGGTGATATTGTAAATGATAAATTCCTTCGTCCCATGGGCCTGTTAAAAGATATTTCCTATGTGAATTCACTGCCGGAAGCTTTGATGCTAGTTGATGCCGGGGAATATGATTATACGCTGGCCCCTTATCCTCTGGGGATGATGGTTATGGATGAAAAGGCAGTAAAGCATGTTAAAGTTGCGGGGCCACCCATCCTGCCAAGCGTTTATTGTATTGCTGTAAAAGAAGGAGATCATGAACTCCTTACGATGCTGAACCATGCTGTCAGTCAGATTAGGAATGATGGTACGCTTGATAAAATAGATTCAAAATGGATTCTGTATAAACGGCAGGATGAGCGTTATAAGCATTTGCTCTATATTGTACTTATTATTCTTTTTGTTTTGTTTGTGGTGTCCGTAATGGTCGTCGTTTGGTACTATTCGTTGCGTAAACAGGTTCGAAAAGAAACGCATCAGATAGATTTAGTGAAAAAGAACTACCGCAACATTTTCAATTCGGCCAATGACGGGATGATCATTTTCGACTTTAAGGGGAGGATTGTTGCTGCTAATCCAAGTGCACGCAACATGTATGCATATTCTGAAGAAGAAATGATTGGCCTTATCGGTCGTGAGCTCATCAGTGAACCTTATCAGCACCTCTTTGATGAGTTCTTAAGTGCAACTTCCTCTGGCCAGAATTTTTATGCTGAATCGGTTGATAAAAAGAAAAATGGTACATTAATACAAACCGATTTAAAAGGAGCAATTGTACTTTTCGAAAATAAGGAGCATCTTTTACTCATTGTCAGGGATATCTCCGAATACATCCGGAGCAAAAAGGAACTGGAAGAGGCCAAGGAAATGGCAGAATCTGCCAACAGGCTTAAATCTGCTTTCTTCTCAAACATCAGCCATGAAATCCGTACCCCTTTGAATGCCATTTTGGGGTATTCGTATATTTTAAAAAACAGTGAACTTACCATCGAACAAAAGGATTACATTGATAAACTTACCCGCTCATCAAAAACCCTTTTGAGTATTATTGAAGATGTACTGGATATTTCAAAGATTGAGTCAGGTAAATTTGAACTTGATATTGCTGAGTTTAACCTTGGCGATGTTTTGCAACAGGTTTCGGATATTGTTGCTGTAAAAGCTCATGAAAAGGGCCTTGACATTATTTTCACAACGGATGCCGATGTGCCTCAGCGGTTAATTGGCGATTCGCTGCGTTTGCAGCAGGTTCTGTTAAATCTATGTAACAACGCCATAAAGTTTACCCTGGAGGGATACATCACGGTTCGTGTTAGCACGGAACAAAAAGCGGATGAAAGAATCCGGTTGTTGTTTACTGTTACTGATACCGGTATTGGCATTCAGGAGGAAAATATCAACCGGATTTTTGGTTCCTTTGAACAAATCACCAATGATTCCCAATTGGTTAACAAAGGCGGAACGGGATTGGGATTAACAATATGCCGGCACTTGGTTAATCTGATGCATGGCGAGATATGGGTTAAGAGCCTTTACGGACAGGGAAGTGCCTTTTATTTTACTGCAGAGCTTGTGGTAGGTAAAGTTGTGAATGATCATACGGAAAAACAGCGAGAAGTAAATGATATTTCCCGGAAAACATTAAATCATTCCGGGGCAGCACTGGAAAACATACAGGTGCTTTTGGTCGATGATAATGAATTCAATTTGCAGGTAACCAGCAGTATCTTAAAAATGAAGGGGGTGAAGGTTACGACAGTTTCAGATGCGGAGTCTGCAATTGACTTGTTGGAAACGGATAAGGCAATCCACCTGGTATTGATGGACCTGCAATTGCCAGGAATTAGCGGATATGAGGCAGCGAAAAGGATTCGGAAAATCCCGGCTCATGAAAAGACTCCGGTAATTGCCCTGTCAGCTTATAATTTCATACGCGAAAAAGAAAAATATCTGGCCTGTGGCATGAATGACTATCTTGCCAAGCCCATTGATCCGGATGCTTTGTTTTCGAAAATAGCAGCATATACGGCATCATATTTTAAGAAAGAAACAGAGCACAAAACCCTGAGTAAAGGATTAAAAACAGGACAAAAGAAAATACACCTGGATGCACCGCGTGTGCTGGGCTATCTGGATGGCAACCTTAGGCTCTACCATAAATTCCTGAAAAAATATTTTGAGCAGTATGCCAATCTTCCTGTGGTACTCCAGAATGCATTTGAGAATAACCGGTACCATGATATTAAGATTGTTGTGCACAACCTGAAAAATGCTTTTGGCACTATTGGTGCCTATCAATTGATGGATGATGCCTGCGAAATAGAGAACATGATAATAGAGGATAAGAAATCAGACTTAAAGCTTTTCTTCCCGTCTTTTATCAGGAATATTAGTGATTTAAATGATGAGGTAAAAAATAAAATTACCCCTGATTCAGATCAGTAACCCGCGCTTCCAAATCATACAACCGCTCTTTGCTGGCTTTGAGCTTAACATTCTGGTTGTTACCAAACGACAGATAGACAAGCCGTTTCAGCCGATCGATTTTGGCCAGATAGGCTACATTTATAATGGAGGATCGGGAGATCCTGAAAAAAACCGCATGTTCCAGTTCTTCTTCAATTTTACCAATATTTTTGGTAATTACCTCAACGCCTTTTTTCGTGTATATTTTTGAATAACAACCATCGGCCTGAATGTAAATAATGTATTCCGGTTCCAAAATGATGGAATGGTGGGCGTTTCGGAACATGATTTTTTTGTTGTCCTGTTTTTTTGAGAGTTCGGGTGGTGGTAGTTTTTTAAACTTTAATTGCTTAATCCGGTGTATCGCTTCATTAAGTTCGTTTTGCGAAATGGGTTTTAAAATGTAGTCGGTGGCTTTTTTTCTCAGGGCTTCCACAATATAGTTTTCGTGGGCTGTAATGAAAACAACATGGGTATTGATGTGTAAATCATTGATTTCTTCAAGAATTTCCATCCCGGTTTTGTGCGGCATGTTGATGTCCAGAAAAATAATATCAGGCATCAGATTGGCAATGTATTTAATGGCCAGTTTTGAATCCCCTGTTTTTTTTAGAATTTGTATTCCCCCGTGTTCACGCAGGAAATCGTCCAGGATATCCCTGGCAAACGGATCATCATCAATAATAATACATGAGAGCGTTAACTCAGTCATATAAACTCCTTAATCTCTCTTTTGGTGTTTTTTGGTATTCCCCTCGAATCATTCAACAGTTGAATATAGGCATTTTAAATTTATCTGAAAAATGGCTTGCCTGTTTTTTTGATGTTTTGTTAAAATAATATGGGGTATGACCGAAGGAAGACCGAAGACTGGAGTAAGAAAATTAACAACCCATAAATCACAAATGACAAATAAAAACCAATGGTCAATTTAAATGACCAAAACCTTGCTTGACGAAGAAGAATCATGAAGCGCCAACGGCGCGTCAGCAATAGCCCAGGTCAAGGGAGGCTATGCCGAACGCAGCCTGGGTAAAGAATATTGCAGATATCATCGCGGCAATTTCCTCCGTTGGGCGTTGCGTCCCGCTACGTCCATTCAACCAAGGCCTCCGGCCTGATGTAAACAAATGTAAAATTACAATTCCATTGTTTTCAGGATTTTTTATCCGGCAAGATGCCGGGTTTGCTCCGACATAGCGCGGACGCTATGCCGAACGAGAGATCTGTTACATAAAGCCTGACATTGGAGGCGCGACTTAGAGTCGCACCTCCAATGTTCCGACTAAAGGTAACTATCGCCAATGATTATCATCCAGGGGCGATTCGCCGTAGATGACTTAATTAAGTGGAAAAATCCAATGCGCATCGGATTTTTTTTTATGCGCATCGGTTTGGACAGCAATGATTATTCGGATTTGTTAAGGTTGAGCCACTATATACAAACAGAATGTTTTCCGGATATACCCGAGCTAATACATTGATCATTGTGTCTTGTATTGCTGTTTTTATTGGAGGCGCGACTCAAAGTCGCACCTCCAGTTATCCTGAAAAAAGTCAAATTACCATAAACCCCCTATTTAACATAATATTTCATTCTTTTTGTTAATCCCACCGTTCATTTATTATACTCCTTTGTTTATTTAAACAAGGCATAAACACCAAACCTCATACACATTATTAGAGTAAATGGATTTATCGGAAAAACGGTAAATAATTGAATTTATATTAATAAATCCATTGTATGAAAAGAACATTTCTACTAACAGTCATGCTTTTATCAGCGTTTCTCACGGGGATTGCCCAGACAATCTACGTGGATGCTGATGCAACAGGTAACAACGACGGATCATCCTGGCAGGATGCATATACCAATCTGAGCCAGGCCATTGATGCCGCTGAAAGTGGCAATGAAATCTGGGTAGCTGCCGGGGTGTATTATCCTACCAGCCAGCCCAATTATGAGATTGGTTCTGCTAATAAGCGATTTGACCATTTCACGTTGAAAAACGGGGTAACCCTTTACGGTGGTTTTGCCGGAGATGAAACCGGTTTACATCAACGCGACCTCGATGCCAACAAATCGGTGTTGAGCGGCGACATTGACCGCAACGACAATGTTGAAGGCGAAGGATATGTGGCCAATCATACCGGCGTAAATGGTGAAAACAGTTTGAAGCTGTTTTATTTCCCCGAAGGAAGCACCATTGATACCACAGCGGTATTGGATGGTTTTGTGTTAACCGCTGCTGTTGCCAACAATGACGTGTATCCATACATGGGTGGTGCTGCTTTTCAGTGCAGCGATGCTTCACCAAAAGTGGTGAACTGCGAGTTTTATGGGAACTATGCCAAAGGAGATGGAGGAGCTATATGGATTAATCAGAGCTC
Organism: uncultured Bacteroidales bacterium; assembly: GCA_964652315.1. Lineage (GTDB taxonomy): Bacteria > Bacteroidota > Bacteroidia > Bacteroidales > JAAAOM01 > CAZZBU01. The sequence continues at coordinate 3,465 of CAZZBU010000109.1, read as the reverse complement.
CATGGTCATTGAGAACTGTACTTTTTCCGGCAATTATGCTGAAGACCATGGTGGAGCAGTGTTTTTCGAAAATACCAGCGCCTCATTAAATGAATGTACGTTTACGAATAACACTTCAAAATTCGGAGGTGCCGTGTATATTGCTGATGGCGAAGAAACTTCGGTTTTAGAAAACAGCGTGTTTGATAATAACAAAACCCTGGAAAACGGAAACGGTGGAGGTATTTCCATTTCCAATGCAAATGTTTATATGAAGAATACCTCATTTATCAATAACACGGCTGATTCCTGGGGTGGAGGTGTAGTGTTCCATGCCAGTTGCGATGTAGATATGGTGAATTGCACCGTAAACAGCAACTATGCCGGCAGCTGGGGCGGTGGAATTGGTACTGCTGTTGCAAATGACCAGCAACGCGTAAAAGTAAGAATCACCAATTCCCGGATTCAGGGCAATGAAGCAGGTAAGAACTATGGCGGTGGAATAGCCCTGGCCAGCCATTCTGAATGTAAAATTTACAATTCTTTAATTTCAGGGAATAAAATTCCTGTAAAATCCACAAACTATGGTGGTGGAGCTGTTACCGTTGAGAATACATCTTCATTTGAAGCTTATAATTGTACATTTATAGCAAATAATAATAGTGATGGCACTAATGGGATGTCAGATTTCAGGGTTGTCAATGACTCAGAGATTTCAATTTATAATAGCATTATTTATGATCATAATGGCGAATTCTATGATGATGGAACAGGAACTGTAAATGTTTACAATTCAAGGTCATATAATTATTATAATGTCAATGGAAATAACAGAGTGGATCCTTTGTTTATCGATCATCCCACAAATTTTACCCCACCCACTACCGGAGGGAATTTTTCATTATGGGGCAACTCACCTGTCAATAACAAAGGTTCTAATACATATTTACCAAAAGATACCTATGATTTGGATAACGATGGTGATACAGATGAACCCATTCCTTACGATTTAAATGGAAAACCACGTGTTTTTGCCGGAGTGGTTGATATGGGCTGCTTTGAACAGCAATTTGAAAGTGTTTCCGGTAATCTACTCTCGGTATACAAAACCCAGCATGTGGATATGGGAACAGGTCTGACACTAAATAATACAGACTTTACCATTGAATTATGGCTGTACCCAAGGAGTTCTATGAATGGAGATCATCATGGGATATGCGGCAACAAGCAACCTGATGTGGCAACAAATAACCGTGCCCCTTCTTTATACATTTTTCAGAATGATCGTATCCATTATGGTTACGGCGATGGAAGCAATTGGAATTCAGGGGATACGGAAAAGGCTTTGAAAACTGAACAGTGGAATCATATAGCCATGACTTTCAACGATGCTACCAATACCCTGTCCCTGTATTCAAACGGTATGCTATTGGAGCAAGCCAGTTTTGCAGGTGAAGTATGCGCATCTCCGCTTCAGTTTATCAATCAGAATTTATCCACCATTGCACATATCGATGAATTCCGCGTTTGGAAAGAAGAAAGAAGCCAGGCAGACCTGATTGCCAACATGAATAAAACCTTAAGTGGCAATGAGAATAACCTGGAGCTATATTATTCATTTGACCAGGTAAGCAGTGGTGAAATTGAAGATCAGGCCGGTATTAATAATGGTACCATGATCAATACACCGGGCATTTTCAATAGCGAGGCTATTTTAACTCCTGTTATCAAAGGAGTAGAAAACGTGGGGATTGACAATTTTACTTTTAGCTGGCATCCGGTACCCAATGCCAGGGAATATTATGTTGATGTAGCTACCGACCCTGCTTTTAAAAACCTGGTTTTATTTGAAGCCCCAACCGGAGGGGCCACAACCTACACCGTAAATGGCTTAAGCCGGGGTACGGTATATTATTATAAGGTATCTTCAAGGACCCACAACGACGATTGGGGCCGGCAAACCGGACACACAGCAACAAAACTCAACCCTCCGGGAAATGCTTTTCATTTTGATGGTTCCACGTATATTGATGCCACCGATATTACGAAATATGATTTTGAAGGATTCACCATTGAAACATGGATTAAAGCCGATTTTGATTCGCTCACGCACAGACAGGCAATATGGGCGTGTAATACTACTGATGGAGATAACAATTATCTTTTGTTTCTTAATGCTGACGGGCATTTTATGCTTTCAAGCAAAAATGCATCAGACCAGTTCTATGACATGCATTTCAATAATGAGGGTGTATTGACTGAAGGATGGCACCATGTGGCCATTACCCTGTCTACCAGTAATGAAGCCCGTTTGTTTATTGATGGCAGTGAAGTGCCTTCTGGTGCTGAACCAACTTACCTGTCCCCATTCCCCTTTGGATCAGTATTTTCCATCGGACAGGAATTTGATGGTGAGAATATTTCTGATGTATTTGATGGTGAATTGGATGAGTTCAGGATTTGGAACAAACCGCTTAGTGAGGCTGAACTACTGGCAAACATGAGTAAAACCCTTAAAGGAAACGAGGATGGGTTGGTTACTTATTACAACTTCGACCTTCAAACAGGAAATAGAGTCATTGATAATGCCAATATTTTTGACGGGGAAGTCATTGGAACTGCCAATTGGGTTTCATCTTCTGTAAGTTTCAATGATTTCACTGTTGAAGCTTACTCTCAAACGACAGATGGGTTTAGCTTAAGTTGGGACGCTCTTTCCGGAGTATCTGACTATTTGGTTGATGTCGCAACGGATGCTCAGTTTAGCAATACTGTTATTGCTTCAGTTTCAACTTCCGGTGCAAATTCATATAATGCTACCGGTTTAACAGAGGGTACGAAATATTATTTCCGTGTCATATCCGATCAGGGTGATACCTCCATGGTAAATTATACCAACACCGTGATGGAGGTCCCCGGCAATGCATTAGTGTTTGATGGTAAGGACGATTACATCGATATTACTCAAATCACTGAATTGGGTAGTAAATACAGGGCTACCATGGAATGCTGGGCATACCTCGATCCTACTGAAACTCATGCCCGTTTCATTGCCATTAACACTGAGAATGGAGGCAATAAATACCTTCTCTCTTACGAGTCTGCCACCGGCTATACGGTCTGGAACCAGAAAGCTAAAACTCACATGGCTTCCCATGTCCATACCAAAGGTTCCTGGGTTCATTTGGCGGTAAGTTTTTATAATAGTACAACTAAATTTTACCTGAACGGTGAACTGGTAAGTGATGTCACCGGTGGTGATTCACCGGCCATTTACCCCGGTAACCTTATATCCTTAGGCCAGGAATTTGATGGAAGCAGAACATCTGACTTCATCAAAGGGGCCATTGATGAAGTTCGTTTTTGGGATGAAGCCCTCACGCAAAGCCAAATCAAGGCCAACATGCATAAAAAGCTTACCGGAGAGGAAGCGGGCTTATTTGCCTATTATGATTTTGATCAGAACGAAGGTCAATTCTTATATGA
>CAZZBU010000108.1:0-13490 GCA_964652315.1 uncultured Bacteroidales bacterium | reverse complement strand
ATATCATGTCAACCGGTTGATATTACAGTTTTAACCATGCCATGGTTAACGTATTAATTTGCCTTAAGGCAGGCAGCAAAACTTGTCCGACTACTGACGGATGCTGCTGGAAGGAAAAAATCGTAGCGGATGCTACGATTAACGGGGCTATTCATTTCTTTTACGCTAAATCCAGCAAGATTTTCAAATTATGCGCCGGGTCTTTTTCCAGCAGATCAAACCCTTTTTGGGCCTCAGAAGCAGGCAGCACTCCTGTGATTAATTTTTCCGGCTTTAAGTTTCCGGCTTCCAATTGCTCAATGGTTTCATTAAATTCTCCATGGCTCACCCGGGAAGTAATCAGACTGCCTTCTTTCCAAATCAACTCTTTCATGACGATTGGTGCGGGATCATCGGCCAAACCAAGCACACAAACTTTACCTGCCCCACGTATGGCTTGTATACAGCCCCGCACCGGATGAACCATTCCGGGTTGTAACTGAGCATGCCCAACAGCTTCAAAAGCAATATCCGAACCTTCACCATTTGTTATTTCCTTTATCTTAATCAGCGGATCGGTAGACCTGGCATTCACTACCTCAATATCAGGGTAGGCGTCACCGGCAAATTTCAGCCGTTCATCCACGATATCGACCATGATAATTTTATTTTTAGTTTTGGTGCGGGCAGCCTGTAATATACATTGACCAACCTTTCCGGCACCCCATATCACTACCGTATCGTCGGATTCTACGCCTGCCCTGGCGCAGGCATGAAACCCAATGGAGAGCACTTCCACAAGCGCAGCATGTTTTAAATCGGTTTTTTCATCAATCTTGTAAATCATAGATGCAGGTACCGAAACATATTCGCCAAACCCGCCGTCAAGGTCAATACCAACCAGCTTTAAGGAAGTGCAGGCCGGATAATGCCCAATTTTGCAAGCCGGACAGGTACCACACCAAATGATGGGATCAACCACCACCTTTTGACCCACGCCTATATCGGTCACATTGTCTCCGGTTTCTTCCACCACGCCTGAAAACTCGTGCCCCATAATCAATGGCACCCTGGTCCGGGGATGAAATTCTCCCAGAAACACATGCTGATCGCTCCCGCATATACTGGCATGGCTCACTCTAACAAGCACATTGTCCTGCGTTAGTTCAGGGGTAGATACTTCTTTCCATTCGATATTTTTGTATTGGGTTAAAACAGCTGCTTTCATAGAACCTTATGATTTAATAGAAATAACCGATCCGGGAATTATTTGTTTTTATGTTTTTGTTCCAGATACTCGTAATGACTGTTATCTGCTTCTGTCCGTATAACCAACGAAGGCGGTAACTCACCCATGGATTGGAACTCCTGATTCATTTTCTGAATCATTTCATCTACCTTTTCCGGGTATTGTTCGGCCAGATTATTCTGCTCACCCGGATCCTCTTTCAGGTTAATTAACAGTGGTGGATGCGCTTCAACTGCCTGTTTCCAGATGGCCCCTTCGAACCCTTGAAATGCTTCCTTGTATTTCCAATCGCCCTCCCGGTAACATTGTAAATCATCCAAATCGAAATACAAAAACTTTTGAGGCAGGCGTTCACCTTCTCCCTTAAGCACCGACATCAGGCTCACGCCGTCAATTGGTCTGTCAGCAGGAAGGTCACCACCAGTCATTTCCACAGCCGTGGGAAACCAATCCATCATGGTAGCCAGATTATGATATTCACTTCCGGGTTTAATTACCTCCGGCCACATGGCTAAGGTAGGTACACGCTGTCCGCCTTCGAAGGTATATTGTTTTCCTTCGCGCAGTCCACCAGCCGAGCCGCCATGGTCTTCCATTACCAGCCATGGTCCGTTGTCGCTGCTAAAAACAACCAGGGTATTATCCAACACGTTGTTGGCCTTAAGTGAGTTTATTACCTCACCTACACTCCAGTCAATTTCCTGCACCACATCGCCATAAAGGCCACGTTCGGATGTTCCCAGAAAATCCTCAGAGGCATAAATTGGCACATGAGGCATGGAATGAGCAAGATACAGAAAGAAAGGCCCTTCAGCATTATTATTAATAAAATCAACAGCTTTTTCAGTGTATGTTTTTGTGGTATACCGCTGGTCCACATGAAACTCCACAACCTCATTGCCTTCCATATACACTACGCTTTCCATGTCGTTGCTGTAGGGTATGCCAAAATAACTGTCAAAACCCTGCTGCAGGGGCAAAAACTGATGCAGGTGGCCAAGATGCCATTTACCAACGATACCGGTAGCATACCCTTTTTCTTTTAGTTTTTCAGCAATGGTAACCTCTTCGGGTGCCATGCCGGTAAGACTTTCAGGAAAAAATACAGAATTAATCCCCATGCGCTGAGGATAGCGTCCGGTCATTAATGCAGCCCGCGATGGACTGCAAACCGGAGAGGCAGAGTAGAATTCTGTAAACTTCATACCATCAGTTGCCATCTGATCGATATTCGGGGTGCTGATATCTGTTGCGCCAAAACATCCCACATCACCATAGCCCAGATCATCACAAAAAATGATGACAAGATTGGGTTTTTCATTATCATTTGTGCTATTTTCTATTTTGTTTTGTGTGCCGGAACAAGAAAAAACAATTGTCAAAACTGGAAAAGCAAAAAAATAAATTAGAGGTTTCATGGATATTCTTATGTTAAATTAAAAAAAACAAGATATAAATAAACGAAAAGAAAATGGCAAAACTGAGGAGAAAATATACTCAGAAATTCGCAGGTTTATATGGTTATCCACTAATTACATCAATTAACACTAATTGATGTAGTTTTTTAAATGATAGCAAAGCGTATCGATATCCTGCTCATTATTAAACACATTCACCGAAATGCGTAACCCTTCACCCCGGGCAGAAACCAGAATGTTTTTTTCAGCGAGGTTTTTAACAACTGGCTTAGGATTATTATGCTTCACGATGGTAATGCCAGACCGGTATTTATCTTCGGATGGGGACAAAACCTTCAACCCTGATGCTTCAAGCTTTTTGTTCAGGTAAGCATTCAATTCCAATATCCTTTCGGCAGCAGCATAATTTCCTATTGCTTCGAAAAGCGTCAAAGCCCCTCCCAGGGCAAATATATTCGGAAAATGCGGACAGCCGGATTCAATGGCTGAAGCTTCCTGTCTGATTTTGCTTTCAAGGTTATTCATGGCCTCCGGTTCGCGTACGCTTTGCCATCCGGCAAGGGGCAGTTTTTCGGATTGAAGCCATTTTTCATCAATATACAATCCACCAATGCCATAGCCGGCTGTAGCCCATTTCAAACCGGTGAACACCAGAAAATCGATGTGCATTTGTTTTACATCAATGGGGAAAACCGGCAATGCCTGGGTGGCATTTACAACAAAGATGTACCCGTTTTCCTTACAGAATTTTCCAAGCGTCTTCAAATCCTGCCTGAATCCGGTAGCGTACTGCACATAGCTGGTCATGATGATTTTAATATCCGGAGTGAGTGCATCCTTTATACTTTCCAGTAAATACATTCCATTTACAGGGTCCACCATTTTTAATTGAACGCCCTGATTAAGCCAGGGTATGGTTGTAGAAGGGAATTCATCCTTCATGGTGAGTACTCCTCCCCTGTTTTTAAGAATGTGGGCGATGATGTTCATACCATGAGAGGTATTTGTAGTAAATCCTATTTCTGAAGGGCTGGCCCCGATATACCCGGCAACCTGTTTCCGCACATCAGAAGTTCTTTTCATCCACTCATCATAAGGAGCATCGCCCAGTTCCAGCATCTCATCATAATACCGGCGGGCTTCTTTATAAGCACTTTTCGATAGAGGTGATCCTCCGGCGGGATTCAGGTAAACCATCTTATTGCATACCGGAAATTCATTTCGCACATCATTCCAATTCATATCCCTGATTTTTTACCTGCAAAGATACAGCATATAAAGAAAAAGCCCCCGGGACTTAGTCCGAAGGCTTTCTTTTTGTAGATAGTTTATTGTTAGTCTATAACCAATCATTTTATAGTGACTCTCCAAAGTCTTCTTTAAATTTGGCCATCAGTTTTTGTGGCCAGTCATTAACCGGAGCAAGCCGACCCATAAAGAAACGCAATACCGGTGGCTCATCCACAAATTTCAGTCCGCCAACCAACTCGCGGTTATCATACAACCATTTCACACGGTCGATAACAAACATGGTCTGTGACAGGGTAAACACCCTACGTGGGAATGCCAGGCGGAGCAGTTCCACATCAGCCAGGATATCATTGCCATTTTCGTCGCGTACACTGGAAATGGTACCCCGCTCCATACCGCGTACACCAGATATAATAAACAATGCAGCAGCAAGGGCACCAGCAGGGTATTCTTCCTGCGGAACATGTGCCAGAAAACCTTTTGCATCAATGTGACATCCAAGGGCACCCGGAGGTGTAACCACAGGAATGCCTGATTTATCAAGCTCTTCAACAGCATATTTAATAAAGGCTGGTGACTGGCTGATGACAGTCTCATCGGTGGTTTCACGCAATCCCACAGCCATGGCTTCTATCTCGCGTACTGACATACCACCATAAGTAGTAAACCCTTCAAACAAAGGGACCAGGTCGCGCATTTTAAGCATAAGGGCTTCGCTATCGGTACATATGCCACCACCACGGGTTGAGCTAACCTTGCGACTGGAAAAATATACGATATCAGCAAAACTGCACATCAGGTTAAGAATGTCCTTAATGGTAGCATTTTTAAATTCTGCCTCACGTTCTTTAATAAAATAGGCATTCTCTCCAATAAGGCTGGCGTCAAGCACCATCATGATGCCATGCTCATCAGCGATCTTCTTTACGTCGCGCATGTTCTGAATAGAGAAAGGCTGTCCGCCGATAAGGTTAGTCGAGGCCTCCATCCGGATGAAGGAAACATGCTCAGCCCCGTATGTATCAATAACACTATGCAATTTATCGATGTCAATATTTCCTTTGAATGGATTATTGCTTTTAATATCCAGGGCATCATCAGTATAGATCTCCAATACTTTACCCCCGTTAATTTCCATGTGTTCTTTGGTTGTTGTAAAGTGGTAGTTCATTGGAATGACATCCCCTTTTTTAATGAAAACCTTGGAAATAATGTTTTCAGCAGCTCTTCCCTGATGGACCGGCAATACATAATGTTTACCAAACACTTCACGCAAAGCTTCTTCCATGCGGTAAAAACTCTGGGAACCGGCATATGCATCATCTGCCTGAAGCATAGACGAAACCTGATTATCACTCATGGCATTTGTACCCGAATCGGTAAGCATATCCAGGAAGATATCCTTTGTATTTAACAGAAAAGTATTGAAACCACCTTCTTCAATAGCTTTCAGCCTCTCTTCCACGGGTTTTAAAAACAGTTTTTGTACGATGCGTACTTTGTGCAGTTCAACAGGTATGTTGTTTCCACTGTAAAATTTAATCTCTTTTAATCCATTCGTTTCCATTGAATCTAATTTAAGTCGGTTAAAAAGGAGCATAAAAATAGTTTAACCATGCAGATTTACAAATGGACAAATCAGGCCAATTATGATTTTCCTCATGAAAAACAAAATTTCCTCTATGCGTATAAATCTAAAATACAATACATTAACCAAAAAACATTGAGCCATTTATACCACCCAAAAAAACTGACAAATATCAATTATTGTTATTTAGAATAATTAAAAACAAGTGTCCAACCTGCCCTATTGGCTTCGCCGGGCCCTTCGGGGTACATGAATGCTAATATGTCATAAGAAGGAATAATGAGCCTATAATATCAATCTTCTTTCTTTTGGTAGCGGAAGGAAAATAAATATTCCCTTTGTGATAACTATGATTTACGGGGATCATGTAAGGATGTGGTTGGTCAGCAAAAGTTATGCGAAATTCATTGGCCGAATGCAGAATCTCTTCAATATTTTGCAAGTTTTTAATTTCTTTATCACTCTGTCTCATAGTCCGGACACTCATTTACCTTAATACCACTTTTTTTACCACCTCTGACCCCACCTTCTTATTCATCACCACAATAATGGCTTCACGGCGCATCATAAGTTCATTTCGGGCAGCTGCAGAAGTAAGGTGCACAAACAAGGTTCCGTTTTTAATGTAAATATCTTTTGTAACGTTGTTAATAGCCGGCCCCATAAGCTCAGGCCATAATTTAATTACCCTAAGCTCCTTAAGTTTCTGGCTGAGGTTAAGCTCTTCAACATAATCTCCCAAAATATCTTTTAACGATTGTGTGTTACTCTTGCGCATAGCTTGTTATTTCTTTAATGTGCCCATCATCTTCGAGCCGGTAAATGGTATAGGGCACTTTTAACGTCTCCATTACCGATTGAACCCTTTCTTGGCTGGTATCGGTAATAAAAATCTGACCGAATTTATTCTCGGAAACCATTTCAATGATTCGTTTTACCCTGTGATCATCAAATTTATCAAAAACATCGTCCAAAAGCAAAATCGGTTTGCTATGCGTAATGTGATTAATAAACTCAAACTTGGCCAGTTTGAGGGCCACCAGGTAAGTTTTTTGCTGGCCCTGAGAACCCGTTTTTTTTATGGGATGATTGGCCAGGTTGAAAACAAGATCATCTTTATGAATGCCTTTGGAGGTATATTGCAGGATTAAATCTTTCTTGCGGGATGCTTTAAGTATATCATGAAAATTGCCTTCAAATAAATCGGATTTATATTCCAGGGATACTTCCTCATTACCGCCTGAAACAAAGGTGTAATATTCCTGGAAAATGGGAATTAAATCCTCAATGAACTGTTTCCGTTTTTCAAAAATTTTATCCCCAAGCATCACCAACTGGTCATCCCAGATTTCAAGGCTGTCCACATCAAAACCTGACCGGCCGGATAAGTCTTTAAGGAGTTTATTGCGATGGGTTAGCACCTTGTTGTAAGCCATGGTATCTTCCAGATATGATTTGTCAAATTGTGAAATCACGGCATTGATAAACTTCCTGCGTTCCTCGCTGCCGTCAAGGATAAGTCCGATGTCAGAAGGAGAAACCATCACTACAGGAAACAAGCCTACGTGGTCGGATATTTTTTCGTATTCCTTTTTATTGCGTTTCAGCTGTTTCCGTTTTCCCCGTTTCAATCCGCAATAAATTTCCTCCGGATACTCATTTTTTTGAAAAACACCCTGAATGACAAAAAAATCTTCGTTAAAGCTTATGTTCTGGCTATCGACAGCATTAAAAAAACTTTTAGTAAGCGACAAATAATGAATGGCATCAAGCAGGTTGGTTTTGCCTACACCATTGTTACCCACCAGGCAATTGATCTTTGGTGAAAACGAAAGATCGGCCTCCTGATGGGACTTAAAATTGATGATATGCAGTTTTTCCAGATACATGCAGGCACAAAGATAGTATCTGTCGATTGATAAATAAGGTAGGCCGAAAGAAAAGTTTGAAGCACAATCAGGGCTTACCCGGCCAGCCGCCCGTCAAGCTCAAGATCAGGAGCAACCTTTTTCATTCCTTCAATGGTTTCCTGAATCATGTAGGAAAGATCTTTACCCAGCATTTCAGCCCCTTTTTTTATGATTTCCCGGTTGGCACCGGCTGCAAAACTCCTGGTATTCCATTTCTTTTTCACCGATTTTACCTTCATGTCCATCAGGCTTTTTGATGGTCGAACCAGTGCTGTTGCAGTTACCAGGCCGGTTAATTCATCGATGCAATACAATACCTTCTCCATGGTATGCTGAGGCTCCACTTCGGTGCAAATGCCATATCCATGACTCAGGACAGCACGGATATAATCCTCGGGCCAGCTTTCGTCTTCAAGGATTTTTTTGGTTTGTGTACAGTGTTCCTCCGGATATTTTTCATAATCCAAATCATGCACCAGCCCGATAATGCCCCATTTCTCAGCATCTTCCTTAAACAATTCTGCAAAATGCCGCATCACCGCTTCAACGGCCAGGGCATGTTTATTCAGGCTATCTGTTTCATTGTAGCGCTTAAACAATGACAGTGCCTCTTCACGTGTAGGTATTTTTGTTGACATAGTAATTATGTTTTTCGAAATAAAAATAATGATTTAAAAACGAGCAGCCATACGAATTATGGTTGAAAAAATATTTGCGCTTATATTTGCACCGAAAATTCAGCAATATGAATATTACACTTACTACTCCGGCATTATTGTTTTCTGCTATATCCCTGTTGTTACTGGCATATACTAACCGTTTTTTGGCCATTGCGGCACTGGTACGTAACCTCCGCGACAAATACAGGGAAAACCCTACCAACCTGCTTATTGGTCAGATTATCAACCTGAAACGGCGGGTAAAGCTCATCCGGAACATGCAGTTGCTGGGCCTGGGTAGCCTGCTGTTGTGCGTGCTGTCCATGTTTCTGATGTTTATCGAACAAAAAATGGCCGGGATTTATGTTTTTGGCCTGGCGCTAATTATGTTACTCGTTTCTCTGGCTATTTCCATGTGGGAAATTCACATCTCGGTCAATGCGCTGAACCTGCATCTTGGGGATATTGAAAACGAGGAAGCAAAAAAACACGGAATATTTGATTAATTGGATCATCAACCAGGAAACCCATGAATTGAAACTACATTTCTATTGCAGTTGGTATTAGTCAGTTCATGTTACGTTTCTTGTGTGCATGTACAATACGGAAAAACTAAACATATTCCACCCAGTCAGTTGGGATGCCTTTAGGATTGATAAGAAAGGGGCTGATTATCTGGCTTGTGAGAATTATTGATCATTGCATGGTTAATTAATAATTAAACGCCATTCATTGTTTTCCAAAATATAGATTATATTAGTGACATTAAAACTGTATTTCTTTATTAACCAGTACTAACTACGAAAAGTTATAAACAAACATGAATACTGCTGCAAGACGTAAAGTACCCCTCCTACCATTCATTTTAATTACCAGTTTATTCTTTATGTGGGGTCTGGCCAACAACATGACCGACACTTTGCTGGCTGCATTCAAAAAAATCATGAGCATGACGGATACACGCACTTCCCTTATCCAGATTGCTTTTTACGGGTCATATTTTATGCTGGCCCTGCCTGCTGCCATTCTCATTAAAAAATTCACTTATAAGACAGGAATACTGCTTGGATTAGCCATGTATATTGCCGGTTGCCTGCTTTTTTATCCTGCCGCGCATACTGCAAATTACTTCCATTACCTGGCGGCATTATATATTTTAGCTGGTGGGTGCTCCATTCTGGAGACGGCGTCAAATCCCTACATTATTACCATGGGGCCTGAGGAAACCGGGACCCGGCGTTTAAACCTTGCACAATCCTTTAATCCTATTGGATCCATTACCGGGATATTATTAAGTCAGACATTTATTCTCTCTCATTTGAACGCAGCCAGTGCTGATGAACGGGCTGTGATGACCATCGCAGAGCTTAAAAGCATACAGGCTGTGGAACTCAACGCTGTAACCATGACCTATGTCTGGGTTGGGGTAATCCTGATTGGCATCTGGATAATGATAGCCATTACGCGTATGCCCAAGGCCTCTGACGAAGGCAATGGTATTGAACTAGGCCCAACCATAAAGCGTTTATTCAGCAACAGACACTACTCATGGGGTGTCATCTCTCAGTTTTTTTATGTGGGGGCACAAATAGGTGTCTGGTCGTTTACCATCCGCTATGTTATGCAGGAACTCCAATTAAATGAAGAGCAATCTGCATCGTATTATCTGGGGGCTATAATTCTTTTTACACTCGCCCGCTTCATAAATACATTCCTGATGCGATACTTTAAACCCAGAAACCTGCTTACAGCATCAGCCATTGGGGCGATTGTATGTACCTCAATCGTAATTTTTGGAGAAGGACTTACTGCAGTATATGCCCTGGTAGCCATCTCCGGTTTTATGTCGCTGATGTTCCCAACAATTTACGGACTGTCACTGCGTGGACTGGGTACAGATACCAAAATAGGCGGATCATTCCTGATTATGGCCATACTGGGTGGTGCCGTAATTACCTTTATTCAGGGACAGGTGTCAGACCTTACCGGCAGCATAAAATATGCCTATTTCGTGCCAATGATTTGTTTTGTTATCATAGCTGCTTACGGGCAGATGAAATTTGCCGGACAAGAATAGGTAGCATCAAAAGAGTACACCCTACCAGCCAATGGTGTCGCTGATAAATTCTATGATGCGTTGGGCTATGACCTTCTGTTCTTCAACACGTGGGTGACCCGGTGTATTTTTATAGGGAATAAAATGTGTATAGATTTTAGAATCATCCAGTGATTCAACTGCACGCTCAATATAACCCGGCCAGGGAGATTCTTCCCGGGTGGCATCCATGGGGCCAAGGACACAAATAATATGCGCATCAGGATAATGCGTACGTAAAGTATACACAAAATTCTTATAGGCATGTATGAGTACCTGTTCAGTTGGTTTTTCCTCATTAAACCTTGCTTTAAATTGTTCATGTTCGGGCATATTGATTAACCAGGAATCATTCTGAAACAAATTTATTACCACAATATCAGGCTTGAACAGATCAAAATTCCACCGGCTGTCCGGCTCCCGGGGATCAAGCCGGTTATATATCTCCGGCATGATTTGTGGAAACCAGCTTATGGTGATTCCAATTCCGCTTTTGCAGATACAATGATAATCAGCATCGAAATGGCGGGCAGTTAGTGCTGCATAACTTAGGTAATGATTTGTAAAGATGCCATCCGGCGAATCATTTCCAGAGTAATCCGTTACGGCATATCCTGCCGTTATGGAATTGCCATAAAACTCCATTTTTTTTGATTTTGTTGCTGGCCGGGAAAGCAATTCCGGATTACCGGAAATTCTGAAACCAAAAAAGGAAGTTTTCCCCCGATCGTATTCCGTATTTTTAAATAGTTTGATGTGGTGCTTTTTTCCGGATAGCCCTGAAACCAGCGTATGGTATTTTTTTTTTGTGGTAGGCCGAAAGATAAATGTGCTGTCTTCATCAAGAATAACTGTATAATAATTATCACCGCTTTCATCTTGAATAAACACATCTACATCAGTTCCTGCAAAATTTAACTCTACACCAGTACCGGACCAGAAGAAATTTACCAAATCTCTGCCGCTGGAATCGATTCTTCCGGAATATTTCAACGCCGGACTGGAAGACTTTACTACCAGTGAATCGTTTGTCTGGCATGATGATAGTACAATCAGCAGAAATAATACAAGTCTAAAAATGATAGTTTGGAATTTCATACAACAATTATTAGAAGGATACATATAATATTCACAATTATACAATAAAAAAAATAGATTTTTTGATAGGGTAAATATATGAGTTGCCTGTCTTTATAATGTGAATATATAAATAAACATCAACAATAATGCAAATCATACATTTGTATCACAAATCGTTACAAATGAAAGATATAAAATTAATATTACAAGTAATTATTGCTACATTTAATTGGAAAACAGAAAAAAAAACAAATTAAAAAAATGGCTGGGCCACATTTCACCATTTCTGGATGAACAGGCCTTTATAAGCAATTGTTATATAAGACAGATGATGCAAAAAAATATACTTACACTTTTATTTCTTCTGACCGTTCTTGCGCCATCGGCATATAGTCAGACAGCGATGTATGGAGGAGATATCGCAAATACTTCCTTCTACGAATCAACTTTGCCTGATGATATGTTTCTTCAGGAAGCATGGCAGTTTAAAACACGGGGGAAAATATATGGCAGTGCGGTTGTTGCCAGAAACCTGGTTATCATTGGATCAATGGACAGTAGCTTATATGCCATTAATAAAGACGGAACATTAGAATGGGAATTCCGCAGCAACGGCCCGATACGTTCAACACCTGCTGTTAAAGACGACAGGGTTTATTTCAGGAATTTTAGCGGGACCTTTTATGCACTGGATATTAATACCGGCGAGGAGGTCTGGAATATAAAAAATCCGCGAGACAGCATCCGGGCAGGTTATGGATTAAACTGGACAGATGAGAATACTTACCTTGTTGATGAATGGGATTTTTTCACTTCCTCACCCGCGATATACGAATCACATGCATATATGGGAATCGGACGACGTTTTTATGCCATTAACCTGGAAACCAAAGAAATTGACTGGACCTTTGTTGCTACTGATTTGGTACACAGCAGTCCGGCCATCTGGGAAGAAAAAGTTTATTTCGGCGCCTGGGATGGACGTGTATTTAGTCTGGATATTCACACCGGAGAGGTCGTGTGGATATTTAAAACCAAACTGGATTTACTTTCCAAAGGGATGCAGGGCATTCAGGGATCACCGACTGTTATTGAAAACAAGGTTTATGTTGCTTCACGTGATGGAAGCGTATATGGCTTCAATGGCCGTAACGGTACTAAAGTTATGGAAATTATATTCAATACCTGGATGCCGGGTTCGTTTGCCCTCCTGAACGACACCTTATACACTGGATCTTATGCCAATAGATTATTTGCCATTGACAGGGCCAATCAGGATCTTTTTTACTCCCTAAGAACCGAATCATTCGTTTTCTCATCTCCATCCATTACAAATAAATACGCGTTTATCGGTTCAATGGATGGTACGTTGTATGGCATTGATATTGCCAATCGTAAGCTCATATACGAATACGATACAAAAGCACGAAAGCGGGATTATTACAATGTACTCCGGGAAGATGGCAGTGTCAACAAAAGCATCTTTGATAATCTTGGACTGAATGATTATGTGGATCGACTGGAGACATTAGGCAGCATATTATCAACTCCGGTAATTGACGAAGATTATGTTATTTTTGGAAGCACAGACAGCACAGTTTATGTCCTGAAGGACGCCGGAGAATGCAAACCACAGCTCTCCATCCAATCACAGGAACTGCTCCTTGGCAAGGTGGATACAGATGGCAGTTGTATTGACACAGCCATCTATATTGTAAACAACAGCGAATGTCACGACTCCATCAAACTCAGTACAAACATGCCTTTTACCCTCTTTGGTTCGGTAAGCATCTCAGTACCCGATTATGTAATTCCACCTGGTGATTCTGCAGCAATCGAAATTATTCTATGTCCGGACGGACTGTCAGATGATAATTATAACATCTCTGTTACTGTCCAATCGCAGATCAATGAACTTATGAGTTTTGATGCCATTGTAAACTTCAAGGTAGGTGATGTCACTGACATTGAAGAAAAGCAGGTGCCAGAGCAATTAACCGGGGTATACCCAAATCCGGTGAAAGATATTGGTAAAGTGACGTTTAATTTACAAAAGCCAGGGCTCATCAATATACGGATCCTAAACCTCTATGGTCAGACGGTAAAAAATATTGCCTATGAACAATTTCCGGCAGGAGAACATACCGTGTCCTTCGCAACCAGTGATATGCCCGCAGGCACTTACCTGGTTCAAATGACCTCATCCAGGGGAAGTGCATCAAAAAAAATTACCGTATTGCAATGATCAGGCTACTTTTCTG
>CAZZBU010000107.1:0-13746 GCA_964652315.1 uncultured Bacteroidales bacterium | reverse complement strand
ACGGACTGGTAACTTTTTATTGGGATAATGGGTATACCGGCAAACATGGTATGGGTTTATTTGACCGGAAAACAGGGAAACAGGTGTATCCTGAACTAATAAAAGCCATCACTGGGCATAATTAATTTAAAATAAAATACATTATCTATGAATCTTATACGTTTAATTTCTTTATCAATAGTAATTACCCTCTGCTTTTCGTTAACAGGCATTTCCCAGCCATTATCAGATACACTGGTCACTCCTAATCCCTCTATAGAGGCACAGGCTGTTTTCAGATATCTTCAGGATATGTACGGGAAAAAAACACTATCCGGTCAAATGTGGGCACCCTGGGGCATCAACGAGAAGGACTATGTTCAAACAACCACCGGAAAACTTCCGGCCATCATCGGCCTCGATTATATCCATCAGAACGACAATGATACTGAAAACCAACGGGCTGAATACTACTGGAATCAGGGTGGCCTACCAACCATTATGTGGCACTGGGGCGCACCATCCGTTGGTGAAGGATATGAAAACAGCAAAGGAACGATAGATATTGATAAATGCTTTGTAGAAGGAACCGAAGAATACAATGAGATGTGGCGTGAACTGAGATTAAAAGCCGATCTGTTGGAGGACTTAAGAGATGCCGGCATTCCGGTTCTCTGGCGCCCGTTTCATGAACTGGACGGGCATTGGTTCTGGTGGAGCAAGGAAGGTCCGGAATTGTTCAAAAGGCTTTGGACTACCATGTTCGATTACTTTGTCCATGAACGTAAACTCAACAACCTCATTTGGGTATTGTGTTATACTGCCGAGGTAAAAGAGGATTGGTACCCGGGCGATGAATATGTAGATATTGCCGGTGCAGATACCTATGATACAGGCAATGGGGCACACCTGAAGATGTTTCAGGATGTGGAATCTGTGGTGGGAAAAAATACCATGCCCATTGCTTATCATGAATGCGGCATCATACCAGACCCGGACGATTGTTTTGAAAAAGGCGCCATGTGGTCGTGGTGGATGGAGTGGCATACCCACCATTTGACTGATATTGATAAAGAATATTTAAGGTATGTTTATAATCACGAGTTGGTTATTACGCTGGATGAGGTTCCGGACATCATGGCTGAATATGGATGGAATCCCGGATGCCAGCCTGACACCATATCAGCTTTAATAAGATTGGATGAGGGTAACTGGATAGACACCAGTCATGTGATGGCTGAGCAGGTGGATTCAATTCATATAAAAGTCACAACCGGTTCGCAAGGAAGCTGGATCTGGTCGGGTTGTGGCGTGTCAGGCAGCGACAGCATTCAATTTATCAGTGGCGATAATCAGTGTGCCGTGGAAGCCAACTTCACAAACCAGTGCGGGGCACGAAGCACCTATACATTTGTTGTTGCAAAAAATACCTGCGTACCCAGTGAACTAAAACCATATTTCAAAATAAATGAGGGCCCGTGGAAAAGTGGTATGGAAATAATGATTGATTCAGGAAGTACGGTTGCTTTAAAGCCTCAACCAATTTCAGGAGCGTGGTCATGGAAGGGTTGTGATACCAATTCATACGAACGTGAATTGATTATAACGCCGGATACTAATTGTACCTACATCGCAACCTATACGAATTACTGTGGTAAAGAATCAGAAGTAGCCTTTCAGGTATCATTCCTTGAGGAGGATACAACCACCATTGATGATACTGCCAGCACCGATACATCGCTGACAAGGATATTTGTTCATACCGTAAAAACAAACCGGGATTTTTATGTTTATCCACAACCTGCCAAAGACAAGCTTAATGTAAGCTTGAGTAATATCGACTCCTTCAAAAATTATAAGGTTTCAATTTTTTCAATGGATGGTAGTTTACTGCAAACCCAGCGAATTACATCTCACTCCACCAGTATTGATATTTCCGGAATAAGGCCTGGTTATTATATAATCGGAAAACATGATGAAGGCATTATTGATATACAATCCTTTATTAAGGTAGAATGAAATTGTTGTTTTTTTTTTTTGCTTATATCCTTTCATGCCTCATATTGAAAAACAAATGATTAAATATTACGACGACAGGATTGTCGTTATTCTCAGTGTTTATCTGAAGTGATTCCCTTTACACAGCGAAACCCCACAGCAAAATCTACCCATTTGGCAGTTAAGCCTGTTCTGAAATAAACCTTGAAGCCTGGTGAAAAATCATGTGGTGTGGATGCATTCTAACCCATGGCAAACTCCCTGGTATCAGGACCATATTTTTCAGGGGATCGGGCATTGGATGTTATGAACAAGACCAAAAATAACTGGATTGTTAAAAAACGTCTCATTGATCATTGATGCGAATTCATTAATATAGCCACCTTATTCTCATTCCCTGAACAATACCATCATAGAAACCGGGGGCACCAAAGCTTCTCCGGTAATTGTATTCATGCCATCAAAATCGAATTTATCTCCTTTCACAGCCACTTTCCATGTGCCATCAAGTGAATAATTCAGCCGTTCGGGCCGGGCATTGTAAATAACACAGATTTCCTTCCAGGCATCATTATTGGCATGATTGTTAATTGTATAACTCACCACCCCATCGGCAATGGTTTGAAATTCCAGGTTATTTCTAACGTCTTCAGCACTTGTCATCCGGAAAGCAGGATGGGCCTTACGCAGAACAATCAGGTTTTTATAATACTCCACCACACCGGCATATTCAGTTTTTCGGCTCCAGTCAATGCGGTTAATGCTGTCAGGCAGGTTATACGAATTGTGCTCGCCGTATTTCGTACGCAACATTTCAGCACCGGCATGAAGGAAGGGGATTCCCTGGGATGTCAATACTACTGCATTCGCCAGCTTAATCATGGCGATGATGGCTTCTTCGCTGGCATCGGGCCGGGAGACGCTTATCTTATCGTAAATGGTATGGTTATCATGACAGGATACGTATGATATCGCCTGCCAGGGCTCGTTGGCCCAGGGGGCATCAGAATAATTAACCTGAGCATAATCAATCTGTTCGTGTTGGATGGAACCCACCACACCAAATTTCACAGACTCCTCCAGGTTGTTTGCCCCGCTCACAAAACCGGTTTCTTCATCAACAAACACAGAACCTTTCAAGCCATCACGGATATCATCGCTAAAAGCAGTGATCAATGGCATTTCGGTGGTATTTTTCTTTAAAGCCTGCTTTTCAGACGGTAAAGGGGAACTACCTGCGGTCCATCCTTCTCCATAAACAAAAATATTGGGATTTAATTTTTCAAGGGTATCGGCAATCAGGTTCATAGTTTCTATATCGTGTATGCCCATTAAATCGACACGAAATCCATCAAGATGATATTCATCGGCCCAGTAAAGAAAGGACTCTATCATAAACTTACGCATCATGGCCCGTTCGGAGGCAGTTTCATTTCCACAGGCTGAGGCATCTGACATGCTGCCATCCTCACGATGCCTGTAGTAATAGCCCGGTACCTCGAGATTAAAGTTTGAATCTTCCGTGCGGCCGGTATGATTGTATACCACATCAAGAATAACCCCAATGCCTGCCTCATGAAAAGCCTGCACCATCTGTTTAAACTCCCTGACACGTACTTCAGCGTTGTAAGGATCGGTTGCATAAGACCCTTCCGGTACATTATAGTTTTGTGGATCGTACCCCCAATTAAACTGAGCACTGTCTAACCTGGTTTCATCAATCGAATAATGATCAAAAGCCGGCAACAAATGCACATGAGTAATGCCCAGCTCTTTCAGGTGGTCAATTCCGGTTGCCACTCCCTCCGGACCTTTTGTTCCTGCTTCAACCAGCCCCAGGTACTTGCCAGGCATGCTGCTACCGCTATTGGGGTGAATGGTTACATCACGCACATGCAACTCGTAAATAATGGCTTCATTTGGGTATTTTGTTTCCGGCCCTTTATCATCTGCCCACCCCTTGGGATTGGTAGCCTCCAAATCAATAACCATGGCCCTGTTACCATTTACACCAACTGCCTGAGCATAAATACCCGGGGTTTCCTGTAGCCAGTTATCATCGATGTTAACCTGGTAAGTATAATATGTCCCATTCAAATCGCCTTTAATCTTTACAGACCAAATCCCCTCCCTTTTTCTTTTTAGTTTTTTCGTTTCAAATGGCTCTCCTCCATCACCTTTTTCATAAAGGTTAAGCTTCACCTCTTCGGCTGTGGGTGACCAAAGAGTAAACACCGTAGCATCTTTCTTGTATTGAGGCCAGAGATTTGCATCAACAGGCGCAGGATAATCCTCGAATGTAGAATATTCGGTTGTTGGGTTGTTGCATGCAGTAATCAGAATTAAAAAAAGGAATATATAATTTCGCATTATTTGTGATTTTGAATGAACAAAAAAGTTAACAAAACACCCAATCATATTAGAGGGCGAATAAAAATGCTTCATAACAGAAAATAAAAATACGGTAAACTTTTTAATGGTACAAAAATGATGGGCGAATACCTTACTTTTTGAATTGATTAAATATAATCATAAGACCATATCATGAGTATAAAAAATGCCTGCCTCTGAAGATTTTTTCAAAGGCAGGCATCTTACAATAATAAAGTATGAAATTTTATTTACGCATATTCCAACCTGAATAAGTAAACACTGGCTGCTCACCTTCAAAGTCCTTTTTATATACATATCCCTGTACTGTACGCTTCTCACCCGGCAGCAGGCTGATGTAATTATTTTCCCAAAAAACAGGCAACACCGATAAACCGGTTTCAGGGTTAGTAAGGCTTAACTCAATGAAAAACGCCAGTGCATCGGTAGGATTTTCCAGGGCCACACTAACCATAACCTTTTCTTCATCTTCAGTAAACTGCGGAGTAGCTTTTACTTCAACATTTTTCAAACGATTTATTCCGGTTAAATCGGCATAAGATGAATTCCCGGTGAGGAACCAATCGGAGTTTTCATAATCCAGCACATCATCTTTGGTTGACAGCCAGTAAAAATTTGTAATTTGCTCGTTATCCTTTGAATCAATCAATCTTAGATCAAGGAAATACATATCACCGACATTTTTAAATTCAGGTAAGTCCATAATTTTCATGGATTCATTTTTTTGTATTTCCACAGGAACAACCTCATCATATACTTTTTTTCCTGCGGTATTCAGCACGGTGATTTCTGCAGCAAGTCCATCAAGTGATGTATGATATTCATTGGATATATAAATACCATGATCCTTATAATTGTAAATAATGTTTAACGGACGGCATGCATTTTTTGCGGCATAAAAAGCACCGTTAGGCATCAGATACCAGTCGTACAACTGCCAAAGCATATTTGGAAATGCCGAGTTGAGCATCCACTGAATCACACCAGTGGCATTGGGGTAATTCACTTTAAATGCCTCAAACATAGGCCGCATGGCTTCGTAATTGGCCATCTGGGCTTTCATGCTGAATTCTTCCACATTATCTTCCTCACCATACCGGGCATTAAATGGCTTCATCCAGTGCTCAAAAGTTGTAAACTCCCTTCTTCCCAGGTGATATTCCCAGATGCTGTCAATGGGCCAAAGGTGATCTTGAGGTATCATCCGCTTCACGCTTTCGAGTGGCGAAGGCTGCACGCCCGGACCGGTTTCGGTATTAAATCCAAAAGCACCCCCTTTTATATCATCCACATACCAGTAGTTTGGAGTTACATAACCATAAGGTCCGTTCATTTTCACCCCGCTTTTACCGGTAACCTCACTGACAGCCGAACCACAACTGTTAAGAACAGGCCGGGTACCATCCTCAATTGATATCATTTGATTAAGCTGCTTTTCCAGCTCCGGCACCAGCAACTTATCGCTTCCATAAACCCATAGGAACACACTGGGATGGTTTCGCAACCATTCCACCTGATCCTGATATGCCCGGGCATGGTTGGCAATCTCTTCCGGCTCACGAATTGCGAGGTATTCATCCTCCGGCCTTCCACAATAAGCTTCCCACTCCCACTGGCAGCTCCAGCCAATCATTATCAATATGCCATGTTCATCAGCATAATCATAAATGGCTTTGTTCTTACCCCAAAATCCTTCCAGCCTGATGGTATTGAGGTTCATGTGTTTTACATATCGAATCTGGTCCAGAACCTTTTCATCGGAATCATCCAGGAAAATATCATCAACCCAACCTGCACCCTTGATGAGCATCTTTTTACCATTGATTTTATATCCACGATGTCCGTTTGCATTAAAATAATCCTCCACTTTCCTAATGCCAAATCTTACCGATGCAGAATCTGACAGTTGATTTCCATTGCCCACCTCCAGATGCATGGTATAGAGGTTGGGCTCACCCATGTTGTTTGGCCACCAGATTTTTGGATTGGCCAGGGTCAACGCAGTGTATTGCTCCGGGCTGAATACGAGTTTTTTCGTTTCTTTTGGTGCCAGTTCATAGTCCTGCTCCAGAGTAGAACCATTCAGTTGAATCTTTACCTTGCCTTTGGTGGGCTTATCAGATTGGTTGACCAAATCTGCAGAGACTTCAAGCGTGGCCGTGTCTAGCTTTTTTGTATCCAATGATGGTTTTACAAAAGCATTTTTCACCCGCACCTCCCTGGTTTTAACAAGCTTTACCGGACGCCAGAGGCCCATATTATTGTCAGGTGGCCATGGATTCCAGTCGACAAAACCAATGGTTAAATCCCCGCTTCTTGGTGGAATGATTTCCACTGCCAACACATTTTTACCCTTTTTTAAATGGGAAGTAACCTCAAAATCCCACATCCGAAAACAGCCTTCCACAGTGGTGGTATCTGCTATTAAATTACCATTTAGCCAGATGTTGGCTTTATAATTGAGCCCTTCAAAAACCAGGGAATAGAAATCAGAATCAGACAACGTCTCCAGTTGAAAAGACTTACGGTACCACCATGGCACGGTAAACGGTTCCTCTGGAATCCGCTTCAGGTTGTCGCTATAAAACACATTCTCATAGACTTCATGGCGTACAAGGGTTGCCATTACCGTGGCCGGAATATCCACACGGTAAGCATGCTTTGTTTGAAACACCGGTGAGGAAATATCTTTCCCTGTGGACTGTATCCCGTCCGACGAAAAAACTTCCCAATCCTGTAAAAATTGGTTTGGTATGCTGTTGTTTGCAATTTTGGTATTGCAGGAAACTGTATTTACCATGACTAATCCCATTATTAAACTGTTAAATATTATCCTTTTCATGATACCTCTTTATTTTTTGGTTAAAAATTGTGCCCATCTTATTGGATGCACATGAATTTCATTTACTCTCATAAAACCTGAGGTGTCAGTTCATTCCCGATTTTGCGTGCACGTTCAGGTTTGTCCAGATTTATTCCAAGTTCAATGCCTGTTTCCACCAGGAGGTTCCAGCCTGCAGCCAGATTGAGATAGGTCTTAAACTCCGGAATATCCGGAATCAAAATCGTTTCAAACAGGGTTTGCCTGGGTGCTATGGCCACAACCTGCATGCCTACTCCTTCTACCAGTACTTCCCGGATTTTCTCTTCCTCTTCAGCAAAGGGGTCAATCAAAATAAGGATTTCACCAGGTTTCATCACTTCTTCAATGCCATGAAGGCAATAAGTCCCTTCCAGAAAATCCGATTTTTTGCGGGTTATTTCATTGGTTTTTAGGGTCAGCTCCTCAGCTACTCCTGTATTCCTACCGGCAAAATAGAGCATGTCGGCCTTAGCGAGTGTATGAATTATTTCGGAATTAATATTCATTCTCAATACCTGCATAAAGGCCTCAGCAAGTTGGTAGTAGTCTTTTTGGGGCTTTCTTACCAGGGTATCGACAATTCTTTCTAGAATGAGTACTTGTTCAACCACACTTTTTGTAGCAGCCACAGCCTTTTCAGCGCCACAGTTCAACACAATACTTTCATTGGCAAGAACTTCTAAAGGGGTTCGAATCCCGGCTGTGATGCCAATCGTGGCTTCATGATGTTGTGCCTTCAATGCCTGGAATAAACGGATAATCTCTTTGGTTTTTCCTGAATTGGAGATGCCCACAACTGCCATCTCATTTAGCTTGTATTCCAAAGCCTGGGTGGCTCCTTCGGTAAGGATTTGAAGTGGTGAACCGAGCAAAAGGTTTTCATAAATCACATGTTTTGCAGGGATAATCCTGCTGCTGCCTTCACCCGTAATAAACAGACCTTTTTTACTTTTTACAGATTGTACTATTGCTGCTATATCCGTTTCCGGAATCTGATTGATTACCCTGCCTGTGTCCATCATTTCACAACAGAGGGCAAACTGATTGTATTTTTTCTCCTTCGCATTCATTGTAGCATACTTTAATCGTTATTTTTTAAAAACCTGAACCATAAATCATCAAACACATGTATCAAGCAAGAGATGCGCCGCCCCCAACAAGGCTATGTCGTCCTTCTCGGAACGCTCAATGATCATGTTTTTAATGTATTGTTGAAACTCGAAATCACGGAGTGATTCGTACATGCTGTCGCGGAAGTAATCCCATGCTCTGGAAATGGATCCACCAAGGATAATGGCTTCAGGATCATAAGTAGTCAGAGCCACTTTAATAAGGGCTGCAAAGTGTTTGCCATATTCCCTGAAAATATTCAAGGCTTGCATATCACCTTCATGCGCTTGAAGCCAGGCTTCATAAGCTGAGATATTATGCTCGCCATGGAAAAATTCACTGCTGGTGTAATATTCATAGTTCTTGTCAAGATAGGGTAATGAGCTGAACTCACCAGCTCCACAGTTTTTGCCTGTGTATAATTGTCCGTTAATGATAATACCGGCACCCAGTCCGGTACCCAGTGTAAGCCCGACTACGGATTGGTAATCCCTGGCTTTACCATAATGCTTCTCACCCAGGACAAAACAATTGGAATCGTTGTTAACATTGACAGGAATATGATACTGCCTTTCCAACAGGGCTTTTAACGGAACTTCAACCCACCCGGGAAGGTTTACAGCATCATACACTACCCCGGATTGAATATCCACATAAGACGGTACACCAATGCCAATTCCTGAAAGATATTCAGGCTGCATGTCATCAATCATGTGGAAAAGCTGATTGATAATACCATCTTTCCCGCCTTTATTGTCGAGTACAACAGTTTGTTTGCCGGTTATCCTATGGCCTCTTACTTTGGCAGCTCTGATATTTGTACCGCCCAAATCAATTCCCAATATTTCCTTTTCCATAATTTTTAAGCATTAAATTCACTACAAATGTATGTTGGGAGAAAAAAGAAAAAGGGATAAAATACGGAATTAAATCCTCAAAATACGAACTTGGTTAATGCTGAAACCGGTATTTTTTTCGGTATTGTAACGGAGTTACACCATGAATGCCGGTAAAAATCCTGGATAGGTTTTTATTATCTTCATAACCGCAAAGTATGGCAATATCTGTGATGGTAAGGTTAGAATCCAAAAGAAGTTTTACTACTTTTTGTATCCGCTGCCGCTGGATTTCCTGGTACACGGATCTACCCGTAGCTTTTCGGAAGCGTTTTTCAAGGGCCCGTCGTGACAGGGGAACCACATTGGTTACATCATCCACATGAATGAGCTTATCAAGATTTTCCTGAATAAAAATCAGGGCTTTTCTTACAAAAGGGTCTTCAAGGGCAAGCATGTCCGTTGATTGCCGGGTGATAATCCGCAGAGGTTTTACCAAAATATCTTCCTTCACATTTTGTTGATGTGTTATCATTTTATCCAGTAATTGGGCAGCCTGGTAACCGGCATTTTCTTCATCCTGCTGAATGCTTGATAAGGGCGGGGATGAAAAATTGCATATAATCTCATCGTTATCTATTCCCAGTAAAGCAACTTCCTGCGGGATATGGATATTCGATAGTCTTGCAGCCTCCGCCAAATGTTCGGACCGGCTGTCATCGCAAGTAAAGATAGCCACTGGTTTTTTGAGCGAATTCAACCATTCCTGTAAGGGTGAAGGGGCGTAATACCAAAAATTGTGGCTGCTCACAGGCTGTGGAGCATATACAGAGGTTTGAAAGCCCTGCCTTCGCAGGGTTTGCGTAAATCCACGCTCCCTTTCACGCGACCAGACCGTTTCATGGAATCCATAATAAGCAAAATTTTTATACCCTTTTGCCAAAAAATACTCCGCAGCCATTTTTCCGGCCTGGAGGTAGTCGCCGGAAATGTTGCTCACCTGATCAAACTTCTCCCGAAAATCAACAGCTATCGGATAAATGTTTTCATCTATGAGTTTATTGATTTCAGCGGTGTTATAAAACTGACCTATGATGCCATCGGCTTCCCAGCTTTTTGCAAATTCAAGAATGCCATCAATGCCATATTTTTCACGGTAAAAAGGTGGCATTTTGCAAAACGACCACGGACCAAAAATATCGGAATACCGGTTGATGCCTTTGATAAAATTTCTACCATAGGACTCAGACAGGTCAATCAGCAGGATTATTTTTTTAAAATGATTCAAGCGCTTATTCTATAATTACTTTATAACCTCAATTTTGTTATACCCACCCTGGACTTCGTATATGGTTTCATTAAATACCAGCACACCACTGAGGTCCTCTGGTAATGTGACGTCAAATACGATTTTATTTTCCGACTTTTCATAATTGCATTGAATTAATCCATTTGGATGGGTTACAGTACCCTGAACATTTTTTAAATCACCCATGGCCGGACGGATTTCAACGGTTTTAAAGCCCGGGGAGGCCGGTGCTACCCCACAGGTTACATTAAGGAAATTGTACATGGGATGCGATGACCAGGCATGGCAATCGGACCGGCTGTTGATGCCATGCTCAGGAAAGGTGGTAAAACCATAATCCAGAAATGTTTTCCATTTGTCCAGCTGACTCAGGATTTCACTTCCAAGGCCGGCTTCTTTTAATGCCTGAAATACATAAAAGTTAAAATAAAGCGTTGCCTGTGCAAGTGTTTTGTCTTCGATCATTTTTTTAGCAACTTGCTTGTATTGATTCACTTCAAAGGCGCCAGCCAGAATTGCCATAGCATTGGTATGCTGACTGAAAAGCTTCTTATCCGGTGTTTCGCCGATTAACCCCCGGGATTCATCGTAACAGGTAGCCAGGGTGCCGGAAATAAGTTTTTCAGCAATAGGTTTGTATTTTTTTGCATCACAGGCATAGCCAAAGCCTTCGAACATCTCAATGGCATGTTGTAAGGAATAGGCCAGAAGGATATTCATGTGTGCCGACTCGCCTTCAGTCACGCCTGGAGGCGAGCCTGCCTTAAATTCTGCGGTACCACCATCAATATGGTTCCAGTATGGGATGGGGCCAAGTAAACCATCTTCGTCGATACGCTTTACAAACCAATCCAGGATAAAGCGCACACCTGGCAGGTAGGGTTCAATGAATGCGGCATCATCCCGTAGCATATAATAATCATGAATCATACTGATGTAGAGCAATGAGAAGGGTGGAATAATCTGGACGCCGGATTGCGGATGGCTGCTTTTTGTCAGTCCCATGGGTTGCAAGGAGTTGTAAAACTGATCGATGGCATTTTTTACCAACCGATCGTCACCGGCCACATACATGGAAATCAAGGCCTGTATACGCGTGTCTCCAATATATTGCAACTGCTCATAATAAGGACAGTCCATATAGTTTTCCAGGGCGCATAAACGCACGGTATGCCATGAGACATCCCAGATTTTGTCAATGTCCTGTTCTCCGGTAATAAAACTGCCCTTTTGTTCAAAAGGATAAGCTGTGAAGACATTGTGAAAATCATGCAGGGTAATTCCTTCCTGCCGGGTTTGTACAGTTACTTTCACATAGCGGAAAACCCGTATCCACAGGGGTTCAAAAACCCGGTTTGACTCACCATCAGGAATAAACACATCATAATATCCTTTCATGTGTTTGTTTTTCCATTCATTCCGGTTTCCTTTTTGATTGTTCTCTTCAAACAAAGCTTCCTGATACTGAATCTTAACCACAGCATCTTTGCCTCCTGATACTTTGATGTTGGGAAATCCCATGGTGAGTTGTTTGTTGTCAAGCAATATTTCAACTGTCGTATTAGGTGGAACTTGTAAAGGTAATTGATGAGTAATATTCGTGGATTGTGCTCCGGTTACCTGCAAAATTTCCGGTGAAGGTTCAGCTTTTTGTTCCATGAAGGGAATGCTTCTTGATTCGAGCAACCAGGGTGTACCGAACCAGGTATTCAGTCCGCTATGGTTTCCTTTGCCCAATGCTTTAGCTTGTTTCCAGTAGTGATCATCAAACTCGGGCGTGTTCCACTGCCATGAATGTTTTGAAAAAACCAGGCTGTCTGTACCTCCGGCAATAAATCCGCCCCCTACCTGGGTGCTTGCATGTGCAACGGGAAAGTATCCGTTGTCTTTTGTTACTTTCCAGGTGGTATTTGTATTGGCTGTATGTTCGGCAGGCGAATTTCCCTGAAGGATGAAAGCTGTGCGATGGCTTATTTGCCGGGCACCTTTGATAGCGCCCATGTTCCATACCTGTGCTGCCAGTATATTTTTACCAGGCTTGAGCGCATGAGCAATGTCGATGGTTTCGTATTTCCAGTTGTACAGATCACCCACTGCCGGTCCCCAACAAACCATCGTGCCGTTTACAAATAACCGGTACCTGTTGTCACCCGATACATGAATGATAAATTCGCTTGGAGCCTGTTCGAGCTGAAAAGATTTGCGAAAATAATATACCCCGTAATCCTTACCGGATATGCCGGGTATGCTGATCCATTCGGCATACGCTGGATCATCCAAGTGCTCCGGCAGGGTAACGAAAGGTTTTTTTTGAGCTGAAACCTGAACCAGTGTAAAGACGGATAAAATAATTGTTTTAAAATAGTGCATAGACATAAAACCATTTGCTTACCAAAATCTTTGTAACTTTAGTAAAAATAATGATTTTATAAAACTACAAACAATTTGGAAGTGCGACTTTGAGTCGCACTTCCAATATCCGGCCAAAATAACACATAATGTGGTGTGCATTTGACGCTTTTAATTCGTACATTGGCTTCGCCGAGCTCTCCGCCAGCTGGCGGATCGGTTCGTGGCAAACGTGGGTTTATTTCAGCAGGGCGCTGAACATCCAAATCATTTTTTCCTGGCTGTCAATGTATTCCGACAGCATATTAACAGTGCCCTCGTCGCCGTTTTCTGAGGCTGCATCAATCAGGCTGCGTTCATCTTCAAGCAGGTGTTTCAGTTCGCTAACCACCTCTTTAACCGTATCTTCTGATGAGCTTACATTTTCCTTCTCAGGTACCTTGGCCAATTTCAGGTATTTAGAGAATGCATGAACCGGTGAGCCACCGAGCATCAAAATTCGCTCAGCCACCTCATCTGCCATTTCATTCAGGGCATTGTATAACTCCTCAAATTTTTCATGCAACACAAAAAAATGTTTTCCGGTTACGTTCCAGTGGTAACCCCGTACATTCATATATACAACTTGCACATTACTTAGGTAAGCATTGAGTTTTTCTGCCATGTCATTAGCATAAGCGCTGTCTAATCCAATTTTGTTTTCCATAATTTATCTTTTATGTTAATTATAATTATATAAGAATAATTCTCTTTTAATAAACTAACAGTATCATACCAAAAAAGTTTAATACCCCGGAAATTTTTTAAACAAAATTCAAGGAATTTGACCAGCTTATTTTCCCAACCGTCGGCAGAAATGTACATGGGTAAACCAGTTTTCGAAACCACGCACCAGGGTTCCGCATTGAGCA
>CAZZBU010000106.1:0-13964 GCA_964652315.1 uncultured Bacteroidales bacterium | reverse complement strand
TTTCCACGTACTAAAAAATGTGATTTAATAGCATTTCATGTTAGCCTGACGGCTATGAGCGGGATACCTGCCTATTCAGACAGGTTACGCCCAACAATAGACGCTACGCCAACAATACCTTGCCTTAAAAACGAGGCTTCGCCTGCCGCATGTACAGGTATAATGCAAAGAATCACAAATAATTTCGAAAATCTTTTACAATCAGATAAACAGCAGGGCATACAGCGGTATTTTTTGCAGTCAGGGCCAAAATCTGATGCATACGTTTCCGGTCAGTATGGGGATATTCCCGGCATGCCTTTGGACGGTTTTCATAAACCATGCAATAGTTGTCGGGCATCAAAAACGGACAGGGTGTTTGCTGAAAGACAAAATCATTTTCTTCGTCGGTTCTTAGATAGGTTTCATGAAAATTACCTGGTTTCATCCGCAAGGCTGAGGCCAGCCGGTCAGTATCTTTATGGTATAAGGTTGGACTGATAGAACTACAACAATTTGCACAATCCAGGCAGTCGATTTCTCTGAAAACCTCATCGTGCAGCCTGTGGAAGGCAGCATCGAGCTTTCGCGGGTTGATTTTCTTCAGGCTGCGGATAATCCTTCTTGAGGTGGGAAGGTTATTATTCGCTTCGATAAGTATTTTTTTAATTTCTGGTGTCATTTTATTTAATACGATCAAAGATTTGATTTAACATACCGTATACGTTTTTAACCATCAAAGTAAAAGACAATAAATTTACTATGATTTTTATCAGATTATCAATATCTTACAACTTTTTACAAGGTTGCAAAAATAAAATTATTTCTTACCCGTTGAATAAATGTTCATAAGTTTTTTCTGATTTAATGGACTTTAGACTAATAATGTTACGTTAATCAGAATCAAATTTGTAATTTTGTAAAAATTTTTTTTTACCTGAATAATTGTGTATATTGTAAACATTTGACCCTAAATCTTGTTAGATTATCGGTTACAATTGTCAGGAAAGCTAATAGGAGGAAAAGATGAGACAGCTTAAAATTACGAAATCAATCACAAATCGTAACAGTGATTCCCTTGAAAAATATTTGCATGATATAAGCAAGGAAGAACTGATTACTCCTGAGGAAGAAGTTGAGCTGGCACAACGCATCAAAAAAGGTGATCAGCGTGCCCTGGAGAAGCTCACACGGGCCAATTTGCGGTTTGTGGTTTCTGTTGCCAAACAATATCAACACCAGGGGCTGAGCCTTCCCGATCTTATCAATGAAGGAAATCTTGGCCTGATAAAAGCTGCAAAGAAATTTGATGAAACCAAGGGATTTAAATTTATTTCTTATGCCGTCTGGTGGATTCGTCAATGCATTCTGCAGGCACTTGCCGAACAATCACGTATTGTTCGTTTGCCC
Source organism: uncultured Bacteroidales bacterium (assembly GCA_964652315.1). Lineage (GTDB taxonomy): Bacteria > Bacteroidota > Bacteroidia > Bacteroidales > JAAAOM01 > CAZZBU01. The sequence continues at coordinate 12,575 of CAZZBU010000106.1, read as the reverse complement.
TTGAATAAGATCGGAGCGCTGAATAAAATACATAAAACGTTTGTTGAGCTGGAACAGGAACATGAACGTGAACCTACCCCGGATGAAGTGGCAAAAGCCCTTGATCTGGATGAAGATAAAGTGAGCAGTACAATCAAACTCTCAGGACGTCATCTTTCAGTAGATGCACCGTTTGCCGAAGGAGAAGATAACAGCCTGCTTGATGTGCTTGAAAACAATGAGGCGCCCAAGGCTGATCGGACATTGATTAATGAGTCGCTAAGCAAGGAGATAGAACGCACACTCAGTACACTTTCTGAAAAAGAGCGCCAGGTTATCCGTGCTTTTTATGGCATTGGCATGAAACAAAAGTCGCTTGAAGAAATCGGTAAAGAAATCGGTATTTCCCGCGAACGCACACGCCAGATTAAAGAAAAAGCCATTAAACGCCTGCGCCATAGTTCCAGGAATAAATTATTAAAGGCTTATTTGGGATAATCCCATATTTGTTTTTGACATAGTAAAAAGGCTGTCTGGGTTCAGGGGGTCTTTTTTTGATTGTATTCTAAATTTTTTCCAAATACCAAATTCCAGCATTTAAATGATTAAGTTTTGTATCTTGCAAGAAAATAACCATTATGTCCTTATTGTGGGTCCCGATAACCTTTTTTATTCTTCAAATGTATGGCATTGCCGGTCTGTCCCAAACCAGTGATGGGCTGCGGCATGCACTCAAACCCGGTTTTACCGATGTACCGGATAAAAACCTGGAAAAAAAGCGAATCAATGCCTGGTTGACCGATACCGCAGGTAATGTATACAAAGGACAGCTTTTCCTGGTTACGGACAGCAGCCTTGTAATGTTTACTTCAGATACCCTTTTCTATGATGCACCTGACATAACACAATTGCACTATTTTTATAAAACAGAGATTGATATTACGAACGACAGGTTGATCCACAGATAAGCCTGGCATTGGCTGGAAGAATTGCGCCAAATTGGAGTATTCATGCCGGTGGTCAGAATTCTTCCGGATATGTGCAGTTTGATTATCCTGCGGGTGTCAATGAATCGTCCGGATGGTATGATTTCACCTATGATCTTAGCCGGTTCTATTTAGGGGGAAGTTATATTTTGAATCCTGTACGCCGGCTGATGGTAAACCGTACACAATTTGCCCTTTCAGCCGGTTTTTACGCCACGGTGATGTCAACCTGGATTTTTGCCGGTATGCCTGTTACCCTTGATGATTATGAGCATTCCAGGTATGACTATGATTTGGAGGACACGTTTTCTGAAGAGATGTATTTACAGGCGGATTATGATGTGTTTTTCCTGAAGGTTTTATCCTTAGGGGCCACCATGCGCTATAATCATGGAAACGGAATACTCATCAACGATTTAAAATGGATGGAACGGGGAGCTGCCCAACCTTCCAATATCCGGCCCGTAAAACTCGATAATTACAGCCTGTATATTGGGTTGAGGGCAAAATTTCATTTGTTTTAGCCTGTTTATCTCTCAAGTTGTCCCCGCAACTGATACGCCTGCCGCAAGTTCCGGTAATATTTTTCAGCTTCTTCAAAATTCAGGTTTTGAAACCCATCCGACATGGCATTTTCCGGGGAGTAATGCACTTCGGTAATCACCCCATCAGCCCCAGCCATAACAGCAGCCAGCGACACGGGTTCCACAAACCTGCGGATGCCGATGCCATGCGAAGGGTCTACAATAACCGGCAGGTGGGTTTTTTCTTTCAGTACCGGGATGGCGTTAATATCCAGGGTATTCCGGTAAGCCTGCTCATGGGTGCGGATACCACGCTCGCAAAGCATGATTTTTTCATTTCCATTGGAGAATACATATTCGGCTGAATTAATCAACTCATCCAGCGTACCGGACATGCCGCGTTTAATCAGTACCGGCTTATCTAAATGGCCCAGGGCATCCAGCAGATTGAAATTTTGTGAATTGCGGGTACCTACCTGGAAAATGTCCACATAATCGTACATAGCTTCAATCTGCTCCACCTGCATCACTTCAGTGGCAATTTTTATGTTGCGCTTTTTACATTCCCTGGAAAATATTTTTAAACCGTCAATACCTACACCCCGGAAACTGTATGGCGAACTCCGCGGTTTGAAAACCCCGCCCCGCATGATGTGCACATTATTCTCCTGCAGGTGATCGGCGATGCGGATAATCTGTTCCTCATTTTCAATCGAACAGGGACCTGCCATGATGCTTAAGGCATCCCTGCCGATCAAAACACCATCGCCGAGATCTATTGTTGTATCTTTCACCCGCCATTTTTTGGAAACCAGTTTGTAACTATCCGTTACTTTATGGATGTCTTTCACACCTGGCAGGTTGCCAATCGCCCGTATGTCGTAATCCTTTTTGCCAAGTCCAATCAGATAGGCCTGCCGGTTGGTAACCACCTCATTGGCTTTATAACCAATATTCTTCAGGTTATCAATGATGGTTTCTTTTTGCCCGGGAGATATGTCTGTTTTAAGCTGAATAATCATAACAATCAGGTATTTACAATAGGATGAATAAACTCATGAATATTATTTTTCAGGTTTCCTTCCTTCTCAAGGGTTTTAACGAAAGCACTGCCAATGATGGCGCCATGGGCATGTTGACAGGCCCTTCTAAAGGTCTCAGGATTTGAAATACCAAAACCGATAATTGTTGGGTTTTTAAGGTTCATATTCTTTATGCGTCTGAAATATGCCTCCTGTTCATCTTGTATTGAATCCCTGGCGCCAGTGGTTGAAGCTGATGCCACCATGTAGATGAAACCCTGTGAAAGCGAATCTATCTTGCGGATGCGCCCTTCTGAAGTCTGGGGTGTGATTAGAAAGATGTTGTACACTGCATGTTTATCAAACAATGATTTGTATTTTTCTTCATACAGGGCTACCGGTAAGTCAGGCAGAATTACCCCATCAATACCGGCTTTTTCACAAGCTGCAAGAAAGGCTGTAAAACCATATTGCATTACCGGGTTCAAATAACCCATGAGCAGCAGGGGCATGTCAGTCACCGACCGGATATTTTCAAGCTGGCTAAAAAGTTTTTTCAGGCTCATGCCGTTTTTCAGGGCTTTTTGACTGCTTTTTTGAATGACCGGACCATCTGCCATGGGATCGGAAAAAGGCATGCCAATTTCAATCATGTCCACACCTTCTTCATGGAGCGTTTTAATAATATCTGCTGTGTCATTTAATTGGGGGTGACCGGCAGTAAAATAGATGGAAAGTATGTTTTCCTGTTTGTTTTTGAAAAGCGTATCGATTCTGTTCATGATTTCAGGTTTGCTAAGTACGTTTCTAAATCTTTATCTCCGCGCCCGGAGAGGTTTACAACAATATTGTCATCAGGCTTTGCATTTATCCGCCCCAACACAACCAGGGCATGTGCTGTTTCAAGGGCAGGGATAATTCCCTCAAGCTTTGTCAACTGATAGGCAGCATCCAGGGCTTCCTTATCAGTAGCATGATAAAACTCTGCCCGCCTGGTTTTAAACAAATGGGAATGGATCGGGCCGATTCCGGGATAGTCGAGTCCGGCAGAAATGGAATACGGCTCTGTAATTTGCCCGTCCTCGGTCTGCATGAGCATGGTAAGGCTCCCGTGCAAAACCCCGGGCCTGCCCAACACCATGGTTGCAGCCGATTCTTCTGTTTCAACGCCTTTTCCACTGGCTTCCACGGCAATTAACCGTACAGTTCGCCGGTCAAGGTAATGGTAAAACGCACCTGCTGCATTGCTGCCACCACCAACACAAGCCACAATGGCTGCTGGATCTTCATTGCCGGTTTGTGCTTTGAGCTGGGTTTTCATCTCTTCACTAATAACCGACTGAAAACGGGTGACCATGTCAGGGTAGGGGTGCGGCCCTACCACCGAACCGATGATGTAATGTGTATCCACCGGGTTGTTAATCCAGTCGCGAATGGCTTCATTGGTAGCATCTTTGAGGGTTTTGTTGCCGCTGTGTACCGGTCTGACCTCGGCACCAAGCAATTTCATGCGCTCCACATTGGGGCGTTGGCGGTCCACATCGGTTTTCCCCATGTATACAATGCATTGAACTCCTTTTAAAGCACAAACCGTTGCTGTGGCTACCCCGTGCTGACCGGCACCGGTTTCAGCAATGATACGTTTTTTTCCCAGCCGCTCAGCCAGTAAAATCTGACCAATGGTATTGTTAATCTTATGCGCTCCGGTATGGTTCAAATCTTCCCGTTTCAGGAATATGTTGGCATTGTAATGTTCTGACAACCGTTTGGCTTTATACAAAGGACTTGGCCTGCCCACATAATCACGGAGCAATTGATCAAATTCTGCTTTAAACTCCGGACTGTTGATGATGGAAAGGTACTTCTTTTGAAGCTCATCAATGTTTGGGTACATCATTTCCGGAATAAAAGCACCTCCAAACTCCCCATAAAACCCGTTTTTATCTACATTAAACTTCATGTGCTTATGAATTTCTTATTTGATGGATAAATTCTTTAACCTTTTCAATATTCTTCAATCCCGGTTCATCTTCAAACCGGCTGTTAATGTCAACACCGGCCATCAAAGGATGCTCTGCCTGCAATATTACCGGTACATCTTCCAGCCCAATACCACCACTGAGCAGAAAGGGTGTCCCTTCCTTATACCGTTCCAGGATGCGCCAGTTAAATTTTTTACCGCTGCCACCGTGTTTATGGGTTTTTGTATCAAACAGAAAATAATCAACAGCGCCTTCATAATCCGCTGCAATCGAAAAATCAAAATCAACACCCACCGCAAAGGCTTTAATAACATGATAGCCATTTTGTCTTGTTTCACGGCATTGCGAAGGAGTTTCGCTGCCGTGTAGCTGGATGGTATTGAGGTGGTACTTTTCAGCAGCAGCAAGAATGGTTTTGGTACCGGCATTTACAAAAACACCGGTTTTTTGTATCGAATCAGGGACGGCAGCAGTAAGCTCCGGGTCCCAGGCATTACCCACATACCTGCTGGAATATGGATAAAAAATGAATCCGATAAAATCAGGATTTAATGTGAGTAGTTCCTGAATATTCTCGCCGTAGCGCATGCCGCATACCTTAATTTTTAAATAACTCATAACAAACTGTTTAGTTTTTTAATGAATAACTGGCAGGCCTCATGGGGCCGACTGGTTTTCATAAAGGATTCACCCATTAGAAAACCCTGGAAACCGTGCTTTTTAAGATTTACAATCGTCTCCGGTTTGCTGATGCCACTCTCCGATATTTTCAGAAAATCATCCGGGATTATTGAGCTCAGGTCAACAGATGTGTTTATATCCACTTCAAAGGTCTTTAAATTCCGGTTGTTCACTCCAACAATATCAATTTCAGGGCATAATTTTTCCAGTTCTTCCTCATGGTGTATTTCAAACAACACCTCCATGCCCAAAGATTTTGCCAGGCGGGCCAGTTGACATACCATATCCTTGTCAAGGGCTGCGGCAATCAACAGGATTACATCGGCACCTATGGATTTTGCCTCAATAACCTGGTATTCATCCACCATAAAATCTTTCCGGAGAATGGGGCAGTAGTTGAATTTCCTGGCAGTGGTCAGGTCTTCTGATTTGCCACCAAAGTATTCCTGATCGGTAAGCACAGAAAGCGCTGAAGCACCGGCTTGCATATAACCCACTGTGACCTTTTCAACATCAGCATACGCGTTTATCATGCCTTTTGAAGGCGATTTTCGTTTGAATTCAGCTATAATGCCCGATTTATCCTGACGGAGCAGGTAGTTTTTTAGTGAGACAGGTTTGGTTGGATAGTAGATGCTCCGTTCCAGCAATTTTAACGGGTATAAGGATTTGCGTTCTTCAACCTCTTTGTATTTGCCTGCTATGATGGTATCAAGAATTGTGTTGCCCATATTCCAAAATTCAGATGTTAGTTTAAATCGATTAGTTTCTGCAAGGCCTTTGCTGCTTTGCCCTGCATAAGTGATTCCGTTGCCATTTTTTTGCATTCTTCCAGTGATTTTTCAGGATAATAACAAGACAGGCCATAAGCAGCATTGGCAATAACCACGTTGTTCTGAGTCACAGTGCCCTGCCCGTTTAATACATCAGTAAAGATTTTCACAGCCTGCTCTACCGTGTTGCCCCCATACAGCTCTTCCGGTTTTACTGTTTCGAACCCCAATTCTTCCGGGTCAACCATGGCATCGGATTGGTTGCTGATGGCCCTAAAAGGGGAGGTTAGCGATATTTCATCGTATCCGTCGAGGCTGTGGATGATAAAAAAGCCTTTGTTGGTAGCCTGATAGATATAATTGTAGATGCGCGCCAGTTCGAGGCTGAATACCCCTACCAGTTGTTTATCGGGTGAGCAGGGATTTACCATGGGGCCAAGCATGTTAAAAAAAGTTTTTATGCGCAGGGCCTTGCGTACAGGAGCTACATTTTTCATAGCCGGATTAAACAAGGGGGCATGCATAAAACAAATTCCGGCTTTATCCACTTCTTTTTTTAGCTTATCATTGTCATTCGAAAATTTGTAGCCAAGGCTTTCCATCACATTAGACGAACCACAACTGGAGGATACACTGTAGTTACCGTGCTTGGCCACTTTGGCCCCTGCACCGGCCACTACAAAGGAAGTAAGGGTGGAAATGTTAAACGTGTCTTTTCCATCTCCGCCTGTACCACACAGGTCGATGGTTTGAAAATCCGATAAATCAACCGGAATACAAAGGTTTTGTAGCGCGTTTCTGAATCCGGTAAGCTCCTCCACGGTAATGGATCGCATCAGGTAAACCGTAAGGAAAGCGGCTATTTCAGGGTCAGAATATTCACCGTGGGCAATTTTTGTCAGTACCTCTTCTGCTTCGTGCTGGGAAAGGGTTTTATACTCAAACAAATGATTTAAAATGTTTCTCATGGGATTTTTCGTTAAGCGTTTAACCAGTTTTTTATTATTTCCAATCCATGTTCTGTCAGTACCGATTCAGGATGATATTGCACACCGCGTACATCAAATTGTTTGTGGCTGATGCCCATAATCTGTCCGTGCTCATCCAGTGAAGTTATGGTAAAACAATCCGGGAGGGTGGTTGCATTTACAATCCACGAGTGGTAGCGGCCAACGTTGAGGCGCACCGGAATATTTACATAAAGCGGGTCATCCGGGGTAAGGATATCAATGGGCGTAGCCAGGCCATGGTACACCGTGTCGAGATTTATCAGGCTTCCTCCAAAAGCTTCAGCAATGGCCTGATGCCCCAGGCACACTCCCAGAATGCTTTTATCCCTGCCGTATGTTTTTATCAGATCGAGCAAAATGCCGGACTCAACAGGAAGCCCCGGTCCCGGGGATAGCAGAATCTTATCATATTTTGCCACTTCATCCACTGTAATTTTATCATTCCGGAAAACATCCACAGGGTCATCAGTCAATTGTTCTACGTAATGTACCAGGTTATACGTGAATGAATCGTAATTATCCAATACAAGTATTTTTTTCATCGCTAAATGTCTTTTGCCATGTTAATTGCTTTTTTCAATGCGCCCAGCTTATTGTTTACCTCGCTGAGCTCACTCTCTTCTTTTGAAACCGAAACAATGCCTGCACCGGCCTGATAAAACAGGGTGTTGTTCTTACTTAAGAAGGAACGGATCATGATGGCATGGTTGAAATCTCCGTTGAATCCCAGGTACCCTATGGCGCCCCCGTAATAACCCCGTTTTTGGTTTTCATATTTGTCGATTAGCTCCATGGCTTTGAATTTGGGTGCACCTGATAATGTCCCTGCCGGAAAAGTGCTTGTCATTACATTCAGGGTATTTGTTCCGTTAGTCAGCTCGCCGGATACGGTGGAAACCATGTGCAATACATGTGAATAGTACTGAATTTCGCGGTAGTTTTCAACCTTAACATTGGTGGCTTGCCGGCTAAGGTCGTTCCGTGCCAGGTCTACCAGCATCACATGCTCGGCATTTTCTTTGAGATCGGTCGACAGCTCATTGGCCAGGGCTTTGTCTTTTTCATCGTCGCCGGTGCGCCTGAAAGTGCCTGCAATGGGATTGATGTATCCTTTACCTTTTTGAACCTTCAGCTGGGCTTCCGGTGAAGAACCAAAGATGCGGTAGTTGCCGTAATCAAAATAGAATAAATACGGACTGGGATTGATGGAACGCAAAGCACGATATACGTTAAATTCATCGCCGGTGAATTTTTTCGAGAACTGACGGGACAACACTATTTGGAAAACATCGCCACGGTAGCAGTGTTGTTTTCCACGGGTGACCATTTGTTTGTAATCTTCATCAGTAATGTTTGAGACTTCTTCTTCCTCGGGTTTGAAGGGATAGGTTGCAATATTCCGGTTTTTAAGCAAATCTTCTATTTCCTGTAGCTTGCTGGCTTCATTGTCGAATATATTTTCAATAATAAGCAGGTTGTTTTTATAATGGTTGATGGCAATGACATATTTATAAAAATGATACCGGATTTCCGGAATAGCGTATGCTTCATTTTTTTGTGTTTTCAATTTTATGGTCTCGAAATGTTCCACAGCATCGTAGGCAGCGTATCCGAAAAGGCCATTCACCGGGACTTCAACCATGTCCCTGAAGTAAAAAGACTTTAAAAATTTATCCATTTCCCTGGCAAAAGTGGAGGTGTCTTTGATGTTGTTGACTTCCTCAGAACCATCCGGGTAGGTTGTTGTTATTTTGCCCTGGTTAACAATAAATCCTGCACAGGGTTGCACACCGATAAAAGAATAACTGTTTTCATTGCCATGATAATCAGAGGATTCGAGCAGCACAGAATTTTGATAGATATCCCTGATTTTTAAATAGATACTCACCGGTGTGATGACATCAGCCAGGATTTCTTTTACATTGGTTTTAATTTTAAAGGTATCCATTGCTTCAATATTAAAGTTTCTTAAAATGAAAAAGGCCCATCGTGAATACGACAGGCCTTTTATATCTTAAAGTGCATAGGTGCTCCGTTTCACGATTTACTAAAATGTGAAAACCACCACCACCAATTTGCACGTACTATATTCATTTAATTACTGATTTTTGTCAGGACAAATATAATTCAATCTTTATAAATAATCCAAATAAAAAAAATACATTTTTTGTTATGCAACTTTAAGCTGCTGTAAGCTAACCTTTTCTATTTTTTCTTTTGCGTAATCCAACGAAATGTTAATTTCCTTTGTCTCATCCGAGGGTGAGTCAAACATTACATCTATCATAATGGCTTCGCAGATTGATCGTAAACCCCTGGCACCCAACTTAAATTCAATGGCTTTATCCACGATGTATTCCAGCACGTCATCTTCAAAGGATAAGGCTTTTTTATCCAGATCAAACAAGCGGACGTATTGCTTGATAATGGAGTTTTTCGGCTCAGTAAGGATGCTTCTGAGGGCGCCCCTGTCAAGCGGATTGAGGTATGTCAGGATAGGCAGGCGGCCAATTATTTCCGGTATCATGCCAAAGGCTTTCAGGTCTTGCGGTGCAATGTATTGCAACAAATTTTCCCGGTCAATTTCAGATGTTTTTTTCGAGGCATTGTACCCTACCACCTGCGTGTTCAATCGCTGGCCAATCTTACGTTCGATACCGTCAAATGCACCACCGCAAATGAACAGGATATTTTTAGTGTTCACCGGAATCATTTTCTGATCGGGGTGCTTACGTCCGCCCTGAGGTGGTACGTTAATGATGGAACCTTCAAGCAGTTTCAGCAAGCCCTGCTGCACGCCTTCACCTGATACATCACGTGTAATGGAAGGGTTGTCGCTTTTGCGGGCAATTTTATCAATCTCATCAATAAAAACAATGCCTTTTTCAGCAGCTTCCACATTGTAGTCAGCCACTTGCAGCAGACGGGTTAGTATGCTCTCTATGTCTTCGCCAACATAACCGGCTTCAGTAAGCACGGTGGCATCAACAATGGTAAACGGAACGTGTAACATCAGGGCAATTGTGCGGGCAAGCAATGTTTTGCCTGTGCCGGTTTCTCCGACGAGGATGATGTTCGATTTTTCAATTTCCACTTCATCCTGGTCTCTCCTGTTGCTTTGAAGCAGGCGCTTGTAATGGTTGTATACAGCAACTGACAGGTATTTTTTTGCTTCATCCTGGCCAATCACATATTGATCAAGGAATTTTTTTATTTCAATGGGCTTCAGCAGTTTGATGCCATTTACATCAAATTCATTGCTTTTCCGTTTTTCTTCCTCAATGATTTCAAATGCCTGTTCGATACAGCTATCGCAAATATGACCGGAAAGCCCGGCAATGAGGATATTAGTATCCTTTTTGTCGCGTCCGCAAAATGAGCATTTATCCATTCTTTTTCTCTTTGTTAAGATTTCTTTCGAGTACTTCGTCGATCATGCCATATTCTTTGGCTTCGCTAGAGTTCATCCAGAAATCACGGTCAGAGTCTTTCTCTATCCGGTCAAAAGGCTGGCCGGTATGATCAGAAATAATCTGATACAGTTCTTTTTTCATCTTCATGATTTCCTTGAGGGTGATTTCCATGTCTTTGGCAACTCCCTGAGCACCGCCGGCAGGTTGGTGAATCATAATCCTGGAATGTTTCAGGGCCGAACGTTTTCCTTTGGTGCCGGCGCAAAGCAATACAGCTCCCATAGACGCTGCCATCCCTGTGCAAATGGTGGCTACATCAGAGGAAATGTACTGCATGGTGTCGTATATTCCCAGCCCTGCATGCACTGCACCACCGGGTGAGTTAAAATAAATCTGAATGTCTTTGCCGGGATCGGTGCTGTCAAGATAGAGCAACTGGGCCTGAATGATGTTGGCAACATAGTCGTCAATGGGCAGGCCAAGGAAAATGATCCTGTCCATCATAAGCCTTGAAAACACATCCATGGAGGCAATATTTAACTGCCGTTCTTCTATGATGGTCGGAGAAATGTAATTACTTGTTAATGTAGAATATCTGTCGACACCCAGGCCATTCATACCCAGATGTTTTGTTGCGTATTTTCTAAAATCGTTGTTTTCCATAGTAATAATCTGAACGTTAAATATATGTAAAGATAAGACTATTCTTCAAATAGTTTACGGAAATTATCCATGGATATGTTCTTTTCGTCTAATTTCACTTCATTTTTTAAGTGTTCAACTACTTTATCCTGGAAAGCACGTTCCGCTAAGTTTCTTGCTTCCTGTTGATTTTCAAGCATTTTTTTGGCATAGCTTTCAAGATGTTCTTCCGGTACATTGGTGATGCCGTACTGGGCATACTGTGCTTTGGCCATGGATTTAGCCATATCTATGATGTCAGCTTCTTCAACCTTGATTTCATGTTCACGGCCGATTTTGTTTTTAATAAGCTGCCAGCGCAGATCTTTTTCGAACATGGGGAATTCTTTCTCAAGCTGTTCGTCGCTGACTTCTTCTTTTTTATTCGCAGCTTTCAGCCACCTTTTCAAAAATTCTGTCGGAAGATCCATTTTTACCTTATCAACCAGCATGTCGCGTACATCCTGTGAAAATTTATATTCACTTTCCTGCCGGAGGTTGAAGGCGATTTCTTCTTTTATTTTTTGTTCAAACTCTTCCTCGCTTTTCACTTCACCCTCGCCATATACCTGGTCAAAAAGCTCCTGGTTCAATTCAGCTTTCTTAAACTGCTTGATTTCGTTTATAGTTAGCCGGAATAATGGCGATAAGTCAGCTACCTCATCTTTTTTGATTTTTAGAAGAGAAGAAATTTCACTGTCGTTTGGCAGGGCTTTTTTAATATCAAAATCAATGGTTTCACCAACTTTTTTACCTGTAAATTCATTTTTAATGGCCTCATCTTTAATATGTTCGGTAGAGATGGTGCTTTCCTCTGCCATGATGCCTCCTTCGAGGATGGAACCATCCTCATTGAGCTGAACCAGCATGCCTTTTACAAGTTCTGTGCCTTCCTCAATGGTGTCCGTTTCCTCAAAATTGCCATAACGACGCAGATAACTGTCCTTGTAAGTGTTCAGCATTTCGTCGCTAACCTCTATGTTGTAATAGGGTATTTTGTCTTTTTTTGAAAATTTAACATCAAACTCCGGTGTCAATCCAATATCAAAAGCAAATTCAAAATTTTCCTGGGTTGACCAGTCAAATTCAGGTTGCTCTTTTTCACTTGGCAACGGTTCACCTAAAATCTTTAATTCTTCTTTTTGGATGTATTCACCGAGTTCTTCACTTACCAGTTTGTTAATTTCATCGACCAATACCGGTACCCGGTACATTTTATTGATAAGCCCCATTGGAACTTTACCTGGTCTGAAACCTTTTATATTTGCTTTTTTCCGATAATCCTTCAGGATATTTTGTACCCGCTCTTCGTAATCGGGTTTTTCAATGTTTACTTTGAGAATTGCGTTTAAATCGTCAACTTTTTCCTGGGTGATATTCATCGCCGTTTATTTAATTTGATTAAGTTAAAAAAACCGCCGACAAATCACGATAGGTATATCGGGATTTTGGGCGGTTAACTATGTATTGTGCGGATGAAGGGACTCGAACCCCCACGCCCGAAGGCACTAGATCCTAAGTCTA
>CAZZBU010000105.1:0-14010 GCA_964652315.1 uncultured Bacteroidales bacterium | reverse complement strand
TCTTAATAATTCTAATAAAATGCAGGTATCCCAAATGTATAGATGAACAGGCATCGCTATCATCACGACACAACAAACCGCTGATTCACCACTTCACGGCCTTCAAAATAAACATGGATAACCCAGTCGCCTTTTTTCTCCTCTTCCGGTTCCCAAATGCAATCGCCGATAAAAAATTCATAATTATTGGTACGGATAAAATATTCACCTTCAAAATCGGGCATATAATTGCCCTGTTCATCTTTTAATGGCGGATGTTCAATTAAAAACTCCAGTGTTTTCCCTTTCCCTTTTTTAATCTCCAGCAGTACACCAAACTCCGTATCCAAAACGGCCGGTATCCGGGTAGTCACCTTAAGTAATTTAGGCAGTTCCTTACTTTCCCGGTTCCATTTTGTAAAAATGCCGTAACTCTTAATTTTAATCTCAGTTTTTATTTTTGCCAAATCAGGTATTTTATATTTCCGTTCAAAAACACGTCAAAATAATCTCTTAAACATTTAATGCCGGTCTATAATACTTGCCTTGCCAGGTATTTTTCTCCTCCAACAGCCCTTCAAATTTGTTTAAAACCTGATCATACCGTAATCCCCAGAAATTATCAAGGATAAACCGCGGCGGTGATTCCCCGGCAATGCGCTCGATAACGATATCAGGCCGTAGCTGCTCAACAAAATCAGCGCAAAAAGCCACATAACCATCCGGATTAAAAAGATTAAAATCCGACGGATCATCAAGGTATTCCCGGGCCATTATTGTACCCTTGATGATTTGAAGCTGATGAAATTTTACATTATTGAGCGGCAACCCTGAGATAATTTTTGCCTCATCCAGCATTTCATTCCTTGACTCGCCGGGCAATCCGAATATTAAATGTCCCCCGGTCCGAATGCCGTAACCTGCTGTTTTCTCAATTGCCTCACGGGTTTGCGCAAAGCTATGCCCCCTGTTTATCCGTTCCAGCGTGACGTCATAGCAGGATTCAATGCCAAACTCAAGGATAAGGTATACCTTCTCAGATAGTTCTCTGAGATACTTCAGTTGCTCATCGTTAACAGCATCCGGGCGGGTCCCGATAACCAGCCCGATGATACCGGGTATGGCCAGCGCTTCGTTATACCGTTGCTTTAAATTATCAAGGCTGTCATAGGTGTTGGTGTAAGCCTGAAAATATGCAATAAACTTGCGGGCACTTTTATACCGCTTTTTATGAAACTCCAATCCTTCACTGATTTGCTGGCTAACCGGTTTATCCGGTACACAATATGAAGGATTAAACGCTTCGTTGTTGCAGTATGTACAACCGCCTTTACCAACGCTCCCATCACGGTTGGGGCAGGTAAAACCGGCATCGATGGTTACTTTCTGTACCCTGCTGCCAAATTGCTTTTTAAAATAATCGGAGTAGCTGTTGAACCTTCTGCTATGCCCCCATGGATACATCTTACTCATACTTCTAACAGGGAGTTTTCCATAATATACCATACATAACCAGTCACATGGTTATACCCCATGTCTGACAATACCTGTTTGTATTCTCCGACCTGTTGTTTATAAACATCATCATTCCTGGCCCCAAATTTAAAATCCACCACCACGGCTTCGTCATCCTTTAACATCACCCGGTCAGGCCGTTTTGATCCAAATTGAGGGACAAGCAGGCCGGCCTCAGTACGGATTTTATATTCATCGGTGAACCAGTGTGCCACCCCTGATTGCACTATCTTATTCCGTATCATCTTTTCTGTTTCCCCCTGTGCACCATGCTCAATTAATCCCTCCTGCACCGCAGCCCTTACAGCATTTTTTATATCACCGGTGTAGGTTATTCTTTCAAAAACCCAGTGCATGATTTTCCCGTAATCCAGGATTGATCCTTCAGTCTTGTTGCCTTTATCCCTGAAAGAGGCCCTGTATTTGAGATCCTGCGTAAGGTTTTCAATCACAGGTTTCTTATTTTTAAAGCAGGCTGTAAACTGCATGCTTTGATTGGCAGGAAAGCTATCTTTTTCTACAACAGATAACATTCCAAAAGTAAATTCATTGTTTTCAAAGGATGCTCCCTGAAGTTCAGAAAAACCATTGCTATGAAAAAAATGGCACAAAAGATTTGATGCTTTTTGAAAGCCTTCGCTGCTGGAATTCCGGGTTAGCATAAACAGGTTCACACCAGCCCTGGTGGCAGCAACATAAAGAATATTCAGGTTATCCACAAGATTTTGTATCCGTTCAAATTCATATTCTTCAGAAAAGAATGTTTTTACCAGGTCTTTTTTATAATGTACCGGTACCAGGGGAAGTTGTTTAAATGGATCCTCCTTAGGCTGGCACCACAAAACATCACCCTTTCCCGGCAGGGCATCCATGTACCAGTTTGCAAACGGAATGATGACGGTATGGAATTCCAACCCCTTTGATTTGTGGATAGTCATAATCTGCAGGGCATTATTGCCCCCTGAATTGCTGACAGACTGATTTTTACCTTCAGTGGCCCACCAATCAAGAAATGAGGAAATATCAGAGGAATGATTCTGTGTGAATCCAGCCACGCAGTCCAAAAATGTATACAAAAACGCATTTTGATACCTGTCTTTTTCAAGATCAAAATATACTATCAGCTTTTCAACAACCTGATAAAGAGGCTGGCTACGCAAAACATCACATTCATCCGTAAACTCCGGAGGAAATACTTGTTTTATGGCTTCGTCCACGTCTTGAAATGCGTGTATTGCCTTGCCGTTTTTTCCGGGTCCCAGCAAAAAAAATATCTCAGCAACGTTGATTAAATCAGTGGGTTGCACCATATACTTCAGCAGACAGATAATGAGTTTAACCACGTATGCCTCTTTAAGGGACAAGCCACTGTTGGAAACAAGTTCAAGATCGGTACCTGCAATGGCCGATAATTCATCCTGGTGCCCAAGCAAGGCATCAGCCACCATCTGGCCTTCACGTTGGTTTCGGACCAGGACAGCAATATCACCAAACCGTACCCCCTTCTTCAAAACATCAGTTAAGATGTCAAGCATTTTTTCAAGGGTTGCTTCCTTCCAGTTTTCGTCTTCTATCAGGTTAACCTGCACATAGCCTTCTATACCGGTTTTGGATTTTGTTGAAAAATTCTGGATCACATCAGCATAAGCTTTTCGAATCAAATCAGCATACGGGTTTGAACCGGCATCAGTTAACGACTGGTTGAAATCATCTTGTAATAACCCTGCAAGCGTAGAAAAAAGCAAATTATTAAACCGTATGATATTCGGGCGGCTTCGCCAGTTTATGTTAAGCGACCGATGATTTAATACAGAAGCGGAAAACTCGTGATTAAGACGGGTAGCCAGGATATTCCAGTTGCTGTTGCGCCAGCGGTATATGGACTGCTTGACGTCCCCAACAATAAGGTTGGTATATCCTGAACCAATGGTTTCATTAACCAGTGGCTTAAAATTGCTCCATTGAATCTCTGATGTATCCTGAAATTCGTCAATCATATAGTGATGGTACCGGTTCCCCATCTTTTCGTAAATAAAGGGTACCGGGTTATCATCGATCACCGATCGGATTAAGGGCCCGGTATCTGCAAGAAAAAAAACATTTTGCTCCTCGGTTATTTTGCGCAACTGACGCGAAACATCAGAAATCAAACCAAGGGTATAGAGGTTTGGTAAAATAGTTTTTGCCGTATAATAAGCCCTGCTATCGTTCTGTAAGGAATGGATCAATTCACCGAGCAGGTCCATTAAGCCACCATCCCTCAATGCTGTTATCTGGTCTTTTTTTGGTGATTTTGCTGAAAACCACACCTTATCCTCACCTTCTAAAGCTTGTAAGGGCCTTTTTTTTACTTCTCCGGGAATTTCTCCCTGGGCACATTTAACAAAGAAACCAGCCACCCCTGCATGTTTATAAGGAAAATCATCCACACTCAGACCGGCATTTTCGATCATGTGAATGGCTTTTTTTCCTGAGCGGGAAATCACGGCCTCAAACTCATCGATGATTTGTTGGCATTGTTTCTGATAATTGCGGATACTGTCTTTGTCGGCAATAATAGCTTCAAGCTGTGCAGACAGCAGCCGGTACTTTTCATTAAAAATATGTTGTGCCAAATCATAAAGCTGCTCCTTGAAATTCCAGTTTTTTCCTTCGTTGATGCGGTATGATGCAAAATCGGTAACCCACTGTTGTAACCGCTCATTGTCAGGGGCATCGTTTAACATCACATCAATGGTCTGCTCAAGGTAGGTACTGTAATCAAGTTCAATGGCAAGGTTCCCCGGTAGGTTTATCTCGTGCGCAAAAGAGCGGAACACCCGCTGAAAAAATGTATCGATGGTTTCAATGGTAAACCTTGAATAATCATGTAGAATGAAGGATAATAATTGTTTTGACCTGCCTTTGATTTCATCCTCAGATAAATTCAGGTTCTTCGCTAAGGCCGCCCGGTGTCCGGTTTGTTTTCCCTGGGCCAGGTTACCCAGCTCAGTGATGATCCGGTCTTTCATCTCTGCAGTGGCCTTGTTGGTAAACGTAACCGCCAGGATCTGTCTGTATTTTTCGGGCTGCCTCAACAAAAGCAGCAAATATTCTTCTGTTAAGCGGTAAGTTTTGCCCGAACCGGCTGAAGCTTTATAGATGGTGAGATTTGCTGGCATAGATTGCAAAAATAGTGAATAAATCCAAAGCCGGTAAAATCAACCGGTTTATTTGTTAAGTTCCTTTATCACTGAATTTTTAACCTCTGAAATGTGTTTCCAGGCCTGCATTATGTGATGCTCCTCAACATAAGTTTGTGAGGCCACAAACCGGATGGTATAGACCTCATTAAGTTTGGTATGGGTTATATACATTTTACCGCTTTTATTCACACGGTCAAGAATTAAATGATTGATTTGATCCAACTCATCGTTTGATTTTGAGGGATGAAAATACCGGAAACAAATCAGGTTGAGGGTACGGGGTGCCATTAGTTGAAAATCGGGATCCTCCTTTACCCAGGATTCAAATTTCTCTCCCAGTGCAATGTGTTTCCGTAAGGTCCCTTGCAAACCCTGAACCCCGAAATTGCGGATTACAAACCAAAGTTTTAATGCACGGAATCTTCGTCCAAGCTGTATCCCCCAGTCTGAGTAATTATTTACCTGGTTATCTACCCCTGTTTTCAGGTATTCGGGTATGAGCTGGAATGTGTTCAGCAACGCCTGTTTATCCCGCACAAAGAGTACGGAGCAGTCAAAATTGGTAAAAAGCCACTTGTGCGGATTAAACACCAGGCTGTCCACTTTTTCAATTCCCTTTACCATCCATTGAAACTCAGGCAGAATAAGTGCAGAACCGGCATAGGCGGCATCTACATGAAGCCAGGCATTTTCCTTATGGCAGATTGCCGCAACCTGCCCCACAGGATCGATGGAAGTAGTGCTTGTAGTGCCAACAGAAGCAATGACACAAACCGGCAGATAGCCTTTGGCCTTATCTTGTTGAATGGCTTTCTCCAATTCAGCGGGGATCATCCGGAATTCCGAATCTACTGGAATTTTAACAAGATTTTTTATTCCGAGCCCGGCAATTTTCACGGCTTTATCAATCGAAGAATGGCCGTGTGCCGAAGCATAGACCCGCAATTGGGGCATGCCTGACATGCCTTGTTCATTAATTTTAAAGCCCGTGGCTTTTTCACGTGCGGTAAGTATGGCAGCAAGGGTTGAGGTTGATGCAGTATCCTGGATACACCCTTCCATTTCTGCAGGGATCCCCGTCATCTTTTTTAACCAATTGATTACTTTTTCTTCCAGCTCAGTAGCTGCAGGTGAAGTATCCCACTTCATTCCCTGAACACCAAGGGCTGCAGTAAGCATTTCAGCCAGAATTGATGGAAAACTTGAGTCTGCCGGAAAATAGGCGAAAAAATTCGGACTTTGCCAGTGGGTAATGCCCGGAAGAAGTTTTGACTTAAAATCATCAAAAATATGGTCAATAGATTCTCCTTTTTGAGGCGCTTCTGAAGGCAATAAATCAAAGATATCCCCAGGCTTAACCTGTGATTTTACGGGATATTTTTCTATTTCTTTGTAGTATTGGGTTATCCAATCGGCAAATTCACGGGCATACTTATTAAATTGATCAACACGAATCATAGCTGAAAATTTTTAATAAAGATACACATTTGATCAGGAAACAAAAGAGTTGGCAGCGACCAGAAACTTTTAAGTTGGTGAAACTGCAGGAATTACATGGAATAAAAATCAGAATATGGTTGACAAAGTGAGAAAAACTGCCGTGGAGTATATCCGGTAAGTGTTTTAAACTCATTTATCATGTGCGCCTGATCAGCATAACCACACATATATGCAAGGTTTGTCATGTGTTTTTCCGGTTGCTTCTGACCTGTAAATAGTGTCTTTTGCAACCTGATGATGCGTGCATACGATTTCGGTGTGGTCCCAATCACATTACTAAAAACCCGTTTAAACTGCCTGGTACTAAGGCAGGCTTTATTGGCCAGTTCATTAACAGAAATTAGCCCCCCGTTGGAAGACAGTGCATTTAAACCGGAAACCAGGCGTTTTATATTCCAAAAATCTTTGTCCTGTAACCGGTTAAGAAAGTAATGCTCAAGCAAAGCAACCCTCCCGTTGAAAGACAAGGTATCCCGGATTTTTTCTGCTACATCATTACCGGGTTTTTTATCAAGCAGTTCAACCGGCACATTTTGGTTAAATATCTCATCCATAGGAAAATCAAAAAACACACGAGCACCAAGGGGTGAAAACACAACCGAGAACATGTCAAGGGATTCCGGGATCCGTATCTCGTAATAGTCTGTATGCTGCCCGTTCAAAACTGTACTCACCTTGTATGACTTACCATATCTCTGATATTCGGGAGCGGAATTAAAATAGAAAGTAAGCTCCACCAATCCGCTTGGGATTATCCGTTGAACCCTGCATTTATCACCCGTATTGCAGGCTTTTAACGCCCAAAACGCTTTAATATAAGGCTGTAATTCTATCCTGGGTTTAATAATCTCCATAAAAAAATAATGCTGGACAAATTTATATTATTTAATGATTATTCAAAGTCCGAAAAAAACACCGGCAGGATCGAAATTCCTGCCGATGGTAGCCGGTAGAGAAAAATATCTCCTTCTTTTAGCGAATCTTATTCACCGTACAATCCCAAGCGGTTCCCTTCTGAATCAGAAAATAATGCAAAATAACCGCGTCCTTCTGCCTCAATTTTTGTCTTCTGTTTAAGCACAGTCCCTCCTGCTCCGGTTATCCGGCCCAATGTGGCATCAAGTTCCCGTCCTGCATTGAAACTGACCAATACCCCTTGTTCAGAAGGTTTAAAACCGGGTGCAGCAAAAATTGCCCCCTCATCACCTGGCAGACAGGCCATTTTTTCCTCTCCAAAATCAACCGGACTGAGCGAAAGATTAAAGACAGTGGAATAAAATTTTACTGCCCGTTCGAAATCTGTAGCGGGTATTTCTACCCAGGAAATTAATTTTTTCATTTTTCAATGGATTTTAATTTGATTTATGGCAAAAGTACAGGGCAGATAATAAACAAAATTGTAAAAAAAGGACAAAGCAGAACCGGAAATAACTGACAATTTACTTCATATCCTTTTCGCGAGCAGGTAATTGAGCCACAATCCGAGCTTTTTGTTCTTCAGACAACCAAAACCAACTTTCAATTTCCTGACGGGTACGAAAACATCCCGTACATATCCATCCTTCATCATTAAGCTTGCAAATGCTTTTACATGGTGATATAATCCGGTGCGAGTATTCCATTCTGTTTGTTTTTATTTTTCAGAATTAACACAGCAACAGAATACTTGTTTAATGTTTTTGTGAAATTTTTAAACAAATTATGATAATAAATCCGGACGGAGCTTTTGAGTACGCTCCAGAGCTTTTTGATGCCGCCATTCATGAATTTTTTGTTCATGACCGGACAGAAGCACATCAGGCACCTTCCATCCTTTATATTCTGCCGGCCTGGTATAAACCGGCGGTGCAAGCAAATCATCCTGAAAAGAATCAGAAAGGGCGGAAGTCTCATCGGAAATGACACCGGGGACGAGACGGATAATGCTATCAGCCATGACTGCTGCAGCCAGTTCACCTCCGGTAAGCACATAATCACCAATGGATATTTCCAGTGTTATAAAATG
Organism: uncultured Bacteroidales bacterium; assembly: GCA_964652315.1. GTDB lineage: Bacteria > Bacteroidota > Bacteroidia > Bacteroidales > JAAAOM01 > CAZZBU01. Next base: position 5,826 of record CAZZBU010000105.1, on the reverse strand, counting down.
ATCGCGGATGCGTTGATCGATTCCCTTATAATGTCCGCACAAAATGATAAGATTGCACATGGTTGACAGCTTATTGGCCATTGCCTGATTATATTGATGCCCATCTGGCGAGGTATAAATTATCTCATCGTATTTTCGTTGACTGGTCAAATAATTGATGGCTTTCTCAACCGGCTGGATTGTCATTACCATCCCTGCCCCTCCCCCATAAGGATAATCATCCACCCTCCGGTGTTTATCTTCTGAGAAATCACGCAAATCGTGAATATATATCTCAACCAATTGTTTCTCAACGGCACGTTTAACAATGGATTCAGAAAAAGGCCCTTCCAACAGGCCTGGGAGAACAGTAATAATATCAATGCGCATATCTGATGTAAATTTGTGTAAAAATAGTATGCATTGGAGGTTTAATCAACTAAAAAAGCAAGTTTCCTTCGATAGGCATGGAAGTCAATAAGCAAAACTATATAGGACAGTATTTGGAATAATAGGAAAAAAACTTTGCGAATAGGGTGTTTATTAATATTTTCGTATTGTGGTAATTAAGCCCGTGAACTAAGAATAACATCAGGTTATGAAAGAAAAGAAAAACCTAGACTCTGTTCAGAATGAACAATTCAGTTCCCAACAAGAGGGAAATGAAACTACGAAGAAAGATGAGAGCAAACATTCGGCTGATGACAATAAACCAGTTACGAATGGACCAGGAGATAAAGAATCTGATACTAAGGAGGGTTCCCAAGCAGTTTCTCCGGAGGGAACAATCCATTCTGATTCCACAGATAAGCCAACTGACGAGGAAGAGCAAAAGGAAGTATCCATATCTTCGGCCTCAGAAGATTTAGACAAGGAAGAGAAAGAAAAAGAAGAACCGGCAGAAAAACCAACTGAGGAAGGCAAGAAACAGGAAATTCCAGACAGTGAACCCCTGCCTGAAAATAAAACTGCTGCATCAGACCCCGGAACGAAGGAACCGGAATTGACCGCTAAGGAAGAAAAAAAAGAAATAATACCCGAAAAAGGTGAGGCAGAAGGGGCCAAACAGAAAGAAGAAAGGGCAATCCCGGATTATTCTAAGATGAGCAGGGAGGACTTGATTAAAGAATTTGCCCTGTTGCTCGAAAACGAGGACATTACCAACATCAGGGAAGATGTAGAACAGATCCGCAGCAATTATGAAAAGAACCGGGCAGCGGAAATAAAAAATCTCAAAAAAAGTTTTCTTGCGGAAGGTGGCAAACCAGAAGATTTTAAACCTGCAGAAGATCCGCTCGATTTTCGCTTAAAAGACCTGATGCAGGCTTACCGTGAAAAAAAGAACGAGCATTACAAGAAACTTGAAGAAGAAAAAACGAAAAACCTTGAAGAGAAATATACAATCATTGAAGAAATCAAAGATCTTATTAACCGTAAGGAATCACTTAACAAAACATTCAATGAGTTTAATGAGTTGCAGGCCCGTTGGCGCGAAACAGGACTTGTACCCCAGGCTAATGTAAAAGAACTATGGGAGACTTATCACCACCATGTTGAAAAATTTTATGATTATATAAAAATTAACAAAGAGCTTCGCGATCTTGATTTCAAAAAAAACCTGGAAGCCAAGACTTTGCTTTGCGAAAAGGCTGAGGAACTGCTCTTAGAACCCAACATTGTTCAGGCATTCCGTACGTTACAGATCTATCATGATCAATGGCGCGAGATAGGCCCGGTGCCTCCGGACATGCGTGCTGCTATCTGGGAACGCTTTAAAGAAGCTACAGCAAAAATCAATAAAAAACACCAGGAATATTTTGATAACCTCAAAGATCAACAAAAAAACAACCTGGAGCAGAAAAAGATTTTGTGTGAAAAAGCAGAGGAAATCACAGCCCGGGAGATAACTTCGTTTAAAGAATGGGATAAACGGGCACATGAGCTAAAAGAATTGCAGCGGATTTGGAAAACCATTGGTTTTGCCCCTAAAAAAGACAACAATGCTATATATGCCCGGTTCAGGCTTGCATGTGATACTTTTTTCAGCCGCAAACGCGAATTCTTTGCCCGGCAACGTGAGGCCCAACAAAATAACCTGCAGCTGAAAACCGATTTATGCGTGCAGGCCGAAGCCATTAAAGACAGTACTGATTGGCGGAAAACCACCGATGAACTTATAAAACTTCAGAAAGAATGGAAAGAAATCGGGCCCGTGCCACGGAAACACTCCGATGCCATCTGGAAAAGATTCAGGGCAGCCTGCGATGATTTTTTTAACCGGAAAGAAGCTCATTTTTCGAACATCGACAGCAAATACGAAGATAACCTGAACAAAAAAGAGGCGCTGATTGAACAGATAAAAAAATACGAACCTACTGACGATGCCCAGGAATCATTGAATAAACTTAAGGATTTTCAAAAAGAATGGGCTGAGGTTGGTTATGTACCAATAAAAGATAAAGATCGGATACAGCAGGAATACCGGAATGCCATCAATGATAAGTTTGATCATCTGAAACTTGATGAACGAAAAAAGTACATCATCAAGTACAAATCAAAGCTGGAAGATCTTACCCACAAATCCAAGGCAGATATCCGCATGCGGCAGGACAGGGAAAAATTCCTGAATAAGCTTAAACAGCTTGAAAACGACATCGTATTATGGGAAAACAACATCGGCTTTTTCTCTAATTCCAAAAATGCGGAAAAAATGATCCAGGAAGTGGAAAACAAGATTAAAAATGCCAGGAAGAACATTGAATTGTTGAAACAAAAAATTGTTCTTATTGAAGAGAAACTTGATGACTTTGAATAGGGTTAAATTCTACCCTCACCATTTTACAAAGGTCAGGACTTTTTTCTCAAGCGCTTCTTGTTCAAAATTTTTTAATCTGCCAAATTCCATCCATTCATCATCATTATGAACATATCCCCGGATGGGGTATTCAGAAGCCAGGTTGAGATAAAAAGGTATGATAGAAAACTTATGTTCAGGAGGAAAATGATGAAACAATTCAGGGGAAATCACATGAATTCCACTAAATCCAAGAGCATAAGGACATTTTTGCTGCCCGGAACCTACCATTAGCTTTTCACCTGTCCGGTTATCAATCCATCCCTTAAGTAAAAAATCATGATTAAAAAGCAGGCTTCGGCTGGTTTCCCGTTTTTTTACTGCCAGGGTTACAAGATTCTGTTTTTGAATATGCCATGCCATTAACTTTTTTAAATCAAGGTTGGTAAACACATCGCTGGCCAAAAGGAAAAAGGGATTTTTATCATCGAAAAACCAGGAAGCTTTTTTAAGTCCTCCTCCTGTATCAAGCAGTTTTCCAGATTCATCAGAAAGTGTAATCTTCACTTTCCCTGAAAAACTATTGCTATTAAAATACTCTTTAAGATCATCTGCCAGATGGTGAACATTTATTATCACCTCATCAACCCCGTTTTTCTGCAGATATCCAAGGGCATAATCAATCATGGGCCTTCCATGAATGGGTATCAGAGGTTTAGGAATATCATTGGTTAAGGGACGAAGCCGGCTTCCTTTGCCAGCGGCCAGTACCATGGCTTTCATGAGTTTTTCAGATTTTCTTTGGTTTACACAATCTTTTTTTCTTTTTCGCCGTTCGCTTACACGATTTACATTCAAAATTTGTTTCTTTTTTCATCTCACGGCGACGCTCTTCTCCAGACATCTTACACAATGTGTTTCCCATAAATTAACTTATTCGATTTGATTATGTTTCAACACCACCCGTACCATTGGATAATTATTCTTAAGATGGTTTGCCATGATTTCAGCAGAAAATACCGACCGGTGTTGACCGCCTGTACAACCAAAACACACCATTAAATGTTTGAACCCCCTGTCAAAATAATTTTTCACTGAAGCATCGACCATTTCACGAGCATTATTAATAAAGGCATGAAAGGAATCCTGCTGGAGCAAATAATCCTGCACAGCTTTGTTTTTTCCGGTAAGGTGCTTATAAGCTTCTGACCTGCCCGGATTGGGAAGACCACGGCAATCGAAATAAAAACCTCCCCCATTACCACTTGGATCAACAGGCAATTTACCGCGGTAGGAAAAAGATTGTACGCTAACTGTCAATGCGTTACCCTCCAAAGGTTGATATGCCTTCCCTTTCTCTTGTACAATATCAAAGCAACGGTACAATTCAGGCAGGTTTTTTTTAAGTCCAAGTTTTCCGGCAATATATTGAAGATTTTGAGTTCCGGGATAGATGCTGGGCACAAACAGGGGTTTGTTTTCATACAACCCTCTGTAACCATAGGCACCCAGGGCCTGCATCAGCCTCACAAGGGCGTATGCATAATATTGCTTGTGGAAACCTGAAGCATTAATTGTAAGGTGTTTGGATATCTGCCGGATATAATCTTCAAGCAACGTTTCTTTCAAAGAAACCGGAATGTTGGTTTTTGATTCAAACAACAAGGAAGCCACATCATAAGCCAGCGCGCCCTTTCTACCTCCCTGATAATCAATATAATAAAGCTTTTCATCTCTGATCATAATGTTGCGTGACTGAAAATCGCGAAACATAAAATAGTCATGATCAAAAGAAAGAAGATAATCCGCAAATATGTTGAAATCATGCTCCAATGCCTGTTCATCGAATTCAACCTGAAGTAATTTTAAAAATAAGTATTTAAAATAATTGAGGTCCCACTGAATGGATTGCCTGTCAAAAGCCTCACGAGGGTATGCATTGGAATAATCGAGGCCCTGGTGCCCTGAAATTTGAAATTCGATCAAATGATGGATCACCCGGGGATAAATACTTTTAACCTTTTCATAATCAACATCAACGTTTATTGTAAGATATTTTAAAAGGGTGGTATCACCCAGATCTTCAATAAGATAAAAATCATTATCCTTACTTTGAATCAATAATTCAGGGACCGGTAAACCTTTTTTTCTGAAATGGTTGGTTAAATAAAAAAAAGCCTTATTCTCTGTTGTATTTGCATTGAAAGCTCCAACCACGGTTTCTTTTTTCCCTTTAATTCTGAAATATGCCCTTGATGATCCCGATACAGGCAAGGGTACAATTGTCTCGGCCGGAACACCTGACCAGGAGTTATAAAGCTGTTTCAGTTTTTCGGTAATTTCCTCAAATCGATAGTTTATCATAACAAACCCTACGTTTCTAAAAAGAATTATGTAATTACAAAGAAAAATTTAATTTTTGTGAAATTAATTATTATTTAATAAATTTAGATTCGTAACAAACCAAAGGGAATATGAGGCTGGAAATCTACGATGTGAACAAACTTAATTTTGTTGAACTAAATGTGGTTGGTGATAATGACAATTATTTACCTCTTGATGAAAATTCAAAATTTATAGATGCAGAAGTATTTAATCTCTTCACTGATGCTTTTGAGAATGCCAATAAACTTTACGAGTATTTCGGCCCGACCAAATACAATTCGCGGAAGATAGTTCCGCTCCGCAATGCCTTAATCAGCACTGTTGAATCCTTTAAAAAGATACAGTCGAAAACAGATTTTATTGAACATATAGGTAACATATTTCTTGGTAAAGAGTTTATTCTTGGCCTTGAGCGACAGGACAAGTCATGGGAAGATAACTGGGAAAGTTATCAGATAAAACTAATTGAAATCAACCAGGGACTTATCAATATTGTTGAAGACTGTATTGAAAACGAAAAAATCCTTTGGGTAATTGGTTATTAATCTTAATTTTAACAAAAAATTACATCAGCCTCTGCAGGCAGTATATTAATTAACTAAGTAACTAACAGTATTTATTCTCAACCTAAATTAATATTTCTATGAAAATCAATACATTAACCACTT
>CAZZBU010000104.1:0-14088 GCA_964652315.1 uncultured Bacteroidales bacterium | reverse complement strand
AATTTAGATGCTCCTCGTAAAACTGCCGGGTGCGGTCAAGATCGGTAGCCATCATTACAATATGTCCTGGCATGATACGGATTTCATCTCCTTGATTTTCCTGTTGTGTGTTATTTTTTTCAGGACCAAGGTTGTTTGTCCTGTTTATTGTATTGTCAGATTCCCCGGATTGTCCCTGACAGGATGGGAAAATCAATAATAAAAGCAGGATTATAAGCCATGAGTTATTTATTGTATTCATGAGAATGTTTTATGTTTGTAACTGTCTTATTTGAACAATTGTTCAAACAAGTGGATTAATTTGTGGCCGGGGTTAGTGCGATGTCGAGGCATTGCAGCTCTGTTGCAAAGGATATGGTATGTTGATTAGAAAAGCAATAGTATTAAAGGTGAAAAAAAAGTCGCAACATGAAGAAAAGCAAAGAACTGGCCATAGTAAAAGAACTGACAAATGTAAATGACGAAAACCGCATTGTGATAAACGAAATAGGTTGGACCAGCCGTGTTTATATTGTGGATGATGGTGATTTTGTGTTTAAATTTCTCAAACACAAAGAATTTCAAGAGGAACTTGAACATGAGGCAAATATTTTAAGGCTGATAAAAGAGTGCGAGTTTAACGTAAATATTCCATTAATCCGCTGGGTTGGCGAAAATAATGCTTACATTGGTTTCTCGGGGATGGCAGGAAAATCAATAACAACAGAAATCATAAATGAATTAAGCCTGGAACAAAAGCGAAAAATAGGCACACAATTAGGCTTATTTCTAAAAAACTGTCATGCAATCGAGTATAAGGGGAAATCTCCGCACAGCGAAAACAGTGTCATTGAATGGTTTCATGAATCGTTCTTCAAAAAAAGGCGCACATTAAAAAAATATTTTAATGACCACGAGCTGGCCTCCATTGAAGAACTTGTAACAAGTTTACCTAAAAAGTCAGCAAAGATGGGCATTGAAGAAGTTTTTTGCCATGGCGATTTAGGATACAATAATATTATTTTAACGGACAACCTTGAGGTTGGTGTAATTGATTTTGGTGATGCAGGTAATCTCGATAAGTCGTATGACTTTACCGGAATGGAAGACGACGCTATGCTGGATGCAGCATTGTTGGCATACGGAGGTGATAACAGGTTAAAGGAAAAAGTGGCAATAAGGCGACAGTTATTGCCGCTTATGGAAATGTTGTTTTTGATCGATAGAAAAGATGAAGTAGGAATTAGAAAGTGTGCAGGAAAGATGCGGGTTAATTTAAATGTTTGACATAGCGTGACAAAATGTTCAAAAATCAATAATATTTGATTTGTATTATATTTGGACAACAAAATACCACTACAGAGGGGTGCCGAAATGTTATTCCCCAATTATAAAAAAAGCGTTTAAATGATATTGTGAAGTTCGCGATGATTTTTTTGTTGAACGGAATTATTTTTCTGATGATTCTTTTCACAATTTGATTCGCCGTTTCATTGAATCCTCCAGGGCAAAAGGTTTTGGTTCAGAAGAAGGTAAGGAGGTTGTGATTTATGAAACTCGATGGAATAAACAGTGAAGGACTCATGACAACCCATTTAGCAGCAACAAATGATGAGGATGGGTACTGCCTGAAAAGAAGATATCAGGCAGGCATAAACGAAATGTTAGGCGTTCAGTTATTGCTCGACACTTGTAAGGAGGTAGAAGAAGCCAAAAAATGTTTACGTGCTCAAAATCATTATGTGATACGGATTCCTATCCACCTCCTGGTGGCTGATAAGTATGGTAATTCTTTTGTATGGGAGTTAGACGAATATGGGAATCAGTATTTTACAGATAACAAGAATGCTTCGCAGATAATCACAAATTTTGAGCTTTTTAAATATCCGGACCATTCATCTTACCCAAATAAAAGGCCTGGAACAGGTACGTACTAAATACTTTGCCTTCAATCTCAAATAATAGTAACTAAAGATTGCACAAGCCTTTAAAGCAAAAGATTGTTTGCATAGGGCAAGGGGGTAGAAGTGAGCGATGAACGGTAAACTGTAAGCGGTGAACAGTGATCAGTTAAAGGGTGAGTAATATACCCGCAAGGATGTTTTGCGGGTTAAACAAGTAATTGGGGTTATGAAAGTGTTACCTGCAAGGCTTTAAAAACGAATTTCAATAATTTAAGATTCATCAGATTAATTTTTATCTTTGTAAAAAGGCAGAATTATGGATTTAGAAACAAGAAAACTTAATGCCATAGAATATTTAATTGGTCTCCGGGATGAAAAGATTCTGCGTAGGATTGAATCATTAATTAATGATATTCAGATACAAAAACAGCACGAAAGAAAATTAAAACCTTTCACAGAGAAACAATTGATTGATAGAGCAAAACAATCAAATAAAGATTATGAGACTGGTAGATTTAAGACGCAAGAACAGCTAGAAAAAGAATCTGATAATTGGTAGAAAATGAAAATCATTTGGTCAGATTTTGCATCAGAGGTTTTACATGAGATTTATGATTATTACAAAGATAAAGCAGGATTTGGAGTAGCAAGAAAAATTAGAAATGATATTTTTAAAACAACTCGACAACTTAAGAAACAACCGGAATCCGGACAAATAGAACAAAGTCTCGAGAAACTTAACCAGAATCATAGATATTTAGTTGAAGGGAATTATAAGATTATATATAGAAAAATATCCGAAGGTATCCTAATTACTGATGCTTTTGATACAAGACAAGATCCAATAAAAATAAATAACAAGAATAGAAAGCCCAGCAGGTAACATGGCATCATAAGCCATAGCGCTCTGTATCAAGACAATGAAACTGTATGCCGAAACTAATGGAATTTTTAAACACAACAGTGCATACCGACTAGAAAAGCGCTACGGCTCATAAGCCCGTACGTTAGTCAGAATTTAAAAAAAGGCCAATCAAGAGTAGTATTAGTAAAAAAAAATACTGAATTATCTTAAAGCTCCTATTTCATATTTTTTAGGATTGATTACTTTTTTCCTTGCAGCTTTAGGGATTGGGCTTCTAATAGACTTGATAAAATAAAAAACTACCGGTAACACATGGTATAGTGCATTCGGGTTTAACTTCGTTGAGCCCCACCTTCGTCGTCGGTTCAGAGGTATGCGAATGTTTGTAGCCCGCTTCAATGTTTCGTGTACCTTGATAGGTGAAAAACCCGCAATCCCTCACTGGCCATATTGTCAAACGTCAGATTGTCTAAAAACCTCCCTTTATCAACAAGTATAATAAGTTATTAGTATTCAACATTTTATGTAAATACCACCGGTTTTCAGGCATTTTAACTATTGAAAAAATTCAATCCCGTTTAATAAACTACTTTTTTGATAATTGCTTAAAACGGCTAATTTTGACTTAAAAATTTACCGTATAAATAGTATTTAAACAAACTTCCGTTGGCAGAAGTACCAGAATGACACCACAAAATATAAAAATATCACCCATACTGCAGAAGGTTACTTCAAGCCAGAGTGACTGCGATTGTTATACACTGTGCTGGGTTCATAATGGCGTTGACCATATTGAAATTAACAAGACAAAATACAGCAATGTGTCAAATTCGGTTTTCTTTCTCACTCCTGATTTTAACTGGAAAATTCATAAAAACGAAACTTCTGCATCTTCAGGTTACCTGCTTTACTTACCCAGAAACACGCTGGACTACCCTGCTTTCAAAAATCTACATATTACACAGGTACGTCTTTTTAAATCTAGTGACGAAATTCCGAAAATAAATCTTTCCCCTGGTATTGAAAAACGGGTACAGTCAATTCTTGAAATGCTCGATGAACTTATCAGCACAAACCTGACACACAAAGAAGAGGCGATTTTATCGCTTCTAAACACTTTTTTTGTTTACTGTGACGGGAATTGCAATATAAAAACGTTTATTTCCGACAACAACCAAAAAGCTGCCCTGGTCTATAGATTCAAGAAAAGGATTGACATACAGTTTTCGGAGCATCACGAAGTTTCCGCATACGCAAAGCTACTCCACGTTTCAGACAAATACCTGAACGAATGCGTAAAAGAAGTTTTAGGAACAAACGCCAAAGGCCTGATTGATGAAAAACTTGTTATGACGGCCCGCCACGAATTAAAATTCACAGACAAGCCTGTTAAAGAAATAGCCTATGAACTTGGTTTTTCCTCGCCTGATTATTTCAGCTATTTTCTAAAAAAACATACTGGTTTACCGCCTTCCAGGATGAGAAAAAGCTGATTTTTCTGATATTCTAAGGATTTACCGATTTTATCACAACTTTCAAAATATGCCTCCGATTTATCTTTGCAGACAAAAGGTAAATTATGAAAAATACAATCGTTATAGGAGCTAAGGGCACCATAGGTAGTGTCATAAGCCAACTGCTCCAAACCAAAGGCCGGAGAATTTTGTTTGTACACCCGCCATTTGTCAAAGAAACCACCGAAGCTATGCAAATGGACGGAAGTCAAAATCCATCAGCATCAGAAGTCGCCCTGGTTTATCTGCAAGGTCTTGAAAATGCTGAAAATGGCAAAACCTTATTTTTAAACAAAAAACACATTATTAATCAATAAAACAAAATGATTATGGACAGAAAGAATTTCTTCAAAACGACTGGTCTCGGAATTGGGGTAACCTTAATTCCCGGAGTTGCTGCCGGCAAAAGTTTCTTAAATGAAGAAAAATCAACTGCTAATCTTGATCCTAAAATTATTCGGAACGGAGAAGGGAACGTGCTAGATGTGATTGGAGATATTCAAACGCATAAGTTAGTAGGGAGCGATACTGACAATCAAATCGTTGAATGGGTTGATGATGTGGAGCCCGGAGTTGGTATACCGCCACATATCCACACCAAAGAAGACGAGATTTTCAGGGTCATTAAAGGGCAAATCGAAATAATGATAGATGGAAATGCGACAGTATTAAATGAAGGCGATACGGCTTTTGCACCCAAAAACATTCCACACGCCTGGACAGTTGTGGGAAGTGAAAAGGCAAAAATGATCACAAGTGCCTTTCCTGCCGGAATTGAGAAGATGTTTAAGGAATTATCCGATTTACCTCCCGGTCCTCCCGATTTTGAAAAGGTATCCCAGATTTGTGGTAATTACGGAATCTCATTCGTGAAATAAATAATTCTGTAATATTGTATAAAAGCAAAAACGGTTTGCCGGATTTCATGATGTATCACAAGCTCTCCATAATGATACGGTTTATAATATGCTCCTGGTTACACTGTTTATCCTGGTAATACTGATAGACCATTAACTCGTTTTTGGTACAGAAATCTTTTGAAATAAGCAAACCCTGTTGCGATTTAATTGATATTCACCTGCACGTTAAAAACATCAATGATGTGCATAATTATATTTCAGCATTAGACTCTTTACAAACAATAACAAATCCTGTATCTGAAACTAAAAGATGAATTTTATCCTGACCAATGCTTTTTTATCACCCTTTATGCTTGCAAAGCAGCAAAAAATGCAAATGATATTTATAACTCTGAAAGATTACATTTATCTTTAGGGTATATAACACCAAATATAGTTTTTAAAAATGTTGCTTAATTTAATGTTTAACCTGTAGACTTATTTTAGGGCTAGACAATGCCAGAGGACGAAACAGCAACCGTAGAAACAATGAAATAATAGGTGATGGAAAACATAATAACAGCAAAAAACCTAACAAAAAAGTATGATGACTTTATTGCAGTCAATGATATATCGTTTGACATAAATAAAGGTGAAATCTTTGGATTTTTAGGGCCTAATGGAGCAGGAAAAACAACTACAATTAATATGCTGATTGGAATGGCAAAAATTTCATCAGGCAATATTTATTATAATGGCGAAGACCTGACAAAAAACATAAAAAAGGCTCAGGAAATAATTGGTGTTGTTGCCGATGAAAGTAATTTATATGACGAAATGAGTGGATATAATAATCTTTGTTTTTGTGGGTCTTTATACGGTCTTACAAAAATGGAGAGAGAAACAAAAGCCACCGAATTATTAAAAAACTTTCAATTGACAGAGGCTGCAAATAAAAAATTTAAAGCGTATTCAAAAGGAATGAAACGGAAATTAACAATTGCAGCTGCTTTAATACATAATCCAAAAATTTTATTTTTAGATGAGCCAACCACAGGTATTGATGTTGCAAGTGTCAGGCAGATAAGGGAAATGATTAAAAAGCTGAATGACAACGGGACTACTGTTTTTCTAACGACACACTACATAGAAGAAGCTGAAAGACTGTGCGATAGGGTTGCTTTTATAAATAATGGAAAAATTATAAAAATAGATTCGGTTGAAAATTTATTGAACGAAACAAAAGAGGCAAATATAATTGAGGTAGTTTTTGAAACAAACAGCCATAACAAAGATGAGCTGTTAATAAAACTAAATCAACGATTTACAAACATTGAATGCAGTTTGAAGAACTTAAATACAATTAAGATTTTAAGTACTGCTAAAATTGATATCTCGCCTATTGTATCATTCTTGTCGTCGGAGAATATTTTCATTAGAGAAGCAAAATTAATCAGGCCTACACTTGAAGATGCTTTTGTGAAAATGACAGGCATTGAAATTGATTTAATGAAAAAAGAAAAAGAGAAGAAATGAAATCAAGTATCGCTTTTTGGAATATTCTCTCAAAAGACATGAGAAATTATTATCTGAAACCGCCAAATATCAGTTGGGGAATAATTTTTCCTTTTGCCTGGATGTTGATGATGTTTATAAAAACCAAAACCACTTTTAACATTGATGAAGTTTTTCCTGGAATAGTAGGCATGTCAATTCTTTTTGGAACAACATCAATGCTATCGGTAACCATTACATTTGAAAGAAAATCAAGGTCATTTGAACGGTTATTATTAGCTCCGGTTAGCATTACATTGCTTATAATGGCAAAAATTGCAGGTGCTGTATTATTTGGCATATTTAACAGCATTGTTCCTGTTTTGTTTTCAGTTTTATATTTTAAAGCTGCAGTAATCAGCTGGACAATGCTAACGGTAGGTATAGTGCTTTTATCAATCATTTCCACCCTACTTGGACTCTTTATTTCTGTTTCTGCAAAAGAGGTATTTGAAGCACAGACTTATTCTAATTTTTTTCGCTTCCCAATGATTTTTCTATGTGGATTATTTGTACCAGTCATTTCATTGCCAGTTTTTATTCAACCATTATCCTATATTTTACCTGTAACATATGGCGTTGATATTTTGAGATTTTCTATCTCCGGAAATAATTCAATATCCATATATTTAGACTTGATTTTTGTTTTGGCTACTTGCTTAATCTTATTTTGGATTAGCTTACTGAATATTAAGAAAAAATGGATAAAATAACATACAGAAGATAAGGTACATGCGCACAACACTTAAGTGTCGTAAAGATTCAACCCCGTTAAATAAACTACTTTTTTGATAATTGTTTAAAACGGCTAATTTTAACTCAAAAATCCCGTTGGTGCTTGTTTCGAATTTTCATATTGATGCTTGTGTTTTATATGTTTTTTGTTGATTGGAATTTCCTCACACCGGTTTCCGGACCCGTCTTCGGTTTTTCACCTATTACTACGAGTCACGAGTTGCTTACCATCACCTAACTCGGTCGTTTTATCTCCAGTTTCTTCATTTTTGACTCCAGGGTGGTGGGCTTAATGTCAAGGAGTTCGGCAGCGCCCTGTGGCCCGCGGATTTTCCACTGGGTTTTTTTCAGCACATTGGTGATGTACTTTTTTTCCATTTCCTGCAGGGAAACAATGTTGTCATTTTCTGGATCATTCTCGTTTTTTGCGTTCAGCCAGGGGCCTATTTTTAACTGGTTGCCTTCTGAAAGCACATGTGCCCGCTCAATAATGTTTTCAAGCTCACGCACGTTACCGGGCCAATTGTAATTCATCAGCATGTCCATGCTCTTTTTGGCGATGTTTTTTATTTTTTTGCCCGAAGTGCGGTTCAGCTTTTGTGTGAAATGTTCGATGAGCAATGGAATGTCGTCTTTGCGCTCGCGCAATGGAGGGATATGGATGGGCACCACGTTGAGCCGGTAGAACAGATCGCTTCTGAAGGTTTTGTTTTCAATGGCTTTTTCAAGGTCACGGTTAGTTGCCGTAATCAGCCTGAGGTTTAATTTGAGGGGTTTTGTGCCTCCCAGCCGTTCAAATTCTTTTTCTTGCAGCACCCGCAACAACTTGGGTTGTAATGCTATGGGCATTTCACCTATCTCGTCCAGGAAGAGGGTGCCTTTATTGGCCAACTCAAATTTGCCATACTTCAGTTTATCGGCATGGGTGAAGGCTCCTTTTTCATGTCCGAAAAGTTCACTTTCAAGCAAGGTATCGGGTATAGCGGCACAATTTATTTTAACAATAAGTTCATCTTTTCGGGTGCTGTAATCGTGGATGGCCTGGGCAAAAAGCTCTTTGCCGGTACCGGATTCGCCCAGCAGCATCACCGAAGAGTCTGATTTAGCTACCATTTGGATTTGTTTCATCACTTCCCGGATGGGTTTGCTGTTGCCAATAATGTTCGGGTTATGGTTTTTTTCAAGGAATTCTGTTTTTAGCTGTACATTTTCTTCTTTTAACGCCTGATTGAGGTTGAAAATTTGTTGATTGGCTTTTTCCAGTTCCTTGTTTTTTTGCTGCAAATCATAAAACAGTTGTTTGTTTTTTTTGTGCAGTTCGTAACTTTCAAAGGCATAAGCCAGGGTTTGCGTGATGTCGTTAATATCCCATGGCTTCAGGAAAAAGTGAAAAATACCCCCCTGGTTAATGGCTTTTAGCAGGGTGTCCTGATCGTCATAAGCCGTGAGTATTATGATGATGCAATCGGGTTGGTTTTTTTTTACAATTTCGGCAAGTTCCAGTCCGTTCATCAGGGGCATGCGCTGGTCTGTTATCAGTACCGGTATTTCATTATTCTGTTGATATGAGAGGGCCTCCCAGGGATTCTCAAAGGTGATGACTTCATACAGATGTTCCAGGCTCACTTTTAAGGTGAACAAATTTTGCGGTTCATCATCAATGTATACAAGTTTCTTCATATTCTACTTAAGTGGTAATTGAATGATAAATGCTGTTCCCTCACCAGGTTCCGATTCAACATGAATTTTCCCTTTGTGTTCTTCAATGATGCCATGGACAATAGATAATCCAATACCAGTGCCTTCACCAACAGGTTTTGTAGTGAAAAAGGGGTCAAATATTTTTCGTTGGTTTTCTTTTGTAATGCCTTCTCCGGTATCAACAACAGCAATTTCAAAGAAGCCCTCTGTGTGGTGAAGCCTGGATTTTACCGTAATCTCGCCTTTATCCTGTATTGCATGGATTGCATTCATGATAAGGTTTAGTGCAACCTGACTCAATTTACCGGGATAGCATAATAAATCCGGGTATTCCTCATAATCGCGGTGAATGGTAATTCGATTTTTATATTTATTATGCAGGATAATAAGAGCGGCCTCCAGAATTTCATTCACATTGGCCAGGCTTTTTTCCTCCGAATCCAGCCTTGAGAATGTTCTGAGCCCTTTAACGATAGTTGTTGTACGATCCACACCGGAATGCATGGTTTTTAATAATTCAGGAAGGTTCTTCAGGGCGTTTTCCAGTTTGTTTTCTCGTTCAACTTCTTTCAAACGTAGCATGCGGCTGCAATTGGGCAGATCTTCACAATGGATGGTATATTCTTTTATAACTTTCAGAATCCGGTTAATGGTAGCCTCAAGTCCATACAAACTGCTGCTGATGAAGTTGATGGGGTTGTTTATTTCATGGGCAATCCCTGCAGTGAGGAAACCAATGGAAGCCATTTTTTCTGATTGCAGAAGTTGATGACGTGCGGATTTTAATTTTTTAATGGTTTCCTCAAGTTCAAAGGTTTTGGTTTTAAGCTTGTCATTGATCAAAAACAGTTCTTCATTTGAAGCTTGAAGCTCTTCGTTGAGTTGTTTTATTTCCCTGGTTCTTTCCTCCACCAGGTTTTCAAGGTGCTCACGATGATCCTCGAGTTCATCCTGTAGGTTTTTCAATGTGGTAACATCAAGATAACAACCCAGGATCCCACTGTTTTCATTATAATTATTGGTCAGGGGCACTTTACTTTTCAGTACCCATTTTATTTGGTCCTCAGCGGTATTTATTTGATCAATGTATTTAAGTTTTGATTTCTTTTCTCGATAAATCATTTTATCATCTTCCCACATTTCCTGGTATTTTTCCTTCCACGGCATATCTTTGTCTGTCATACCATTCAAATCTTCTGCCGTGGCAAGACCGGCATCAGCTAAGAAGTACTGGTTACCTCCTACATATTCGGATTTTTCGTTTTTCCAGAAAATAGCTACCGGCACGGTATTAAGAATGTTTTGAAGCAGGTTTTTTGTTTCATTAAGTTCGCGGGCAGCCTTAACCCTTTCAGAAACATCTCTGATAATGCACATAAAAGCATTATCCCGTCCTTCGATGTTTACTTTTGTTAGTGTTATGTCAGCATAAAATTTTTCACCGTTTGGACGCTTTAGAAGCCAGTCGAAATGTTGTGATTTTCCTTTCAGGGTAAGTTTGATCAACTGTTCTGCCAGTTCGTTGGAATTAATCCCGTTAGGCTGAAATTCGGGGAAGACTTTATTATGTCCGATTTTATAAAGTTCATCCTTCTTAACTCCAAATATTTCGAGGTGTTTATTGTTGCATTCAATTAGCTCTTTACCCTGCCAAACAGAAATCGCATCCTGTGAAGCCTCAAATAATTCCCGGTAGCGTTCCTGACTGGTACGTAAGGCGCGTTCAACGAGTTTTTTATCGGTCATCACTTCGGTATACAGAATAATTCCGCCAACATGGTTGTTTAAATCATACCAGGGTCTGCATTCCCATCGGTTATAAACAATATGGCCATCTTTTCGCACGAAAAAATCATCCTCGTTTCGCAGAATTTCACCCGACAGAACCTGTGCATGTATTTTGCGCCAGCGCTCAGGAATATCCGGAAATACTTCATAATGATGTTTTCCAATGATGTCGTGTTCCGAAATCTGATAGTCAACCAGGTAGCGGTTACTCACGTGAAGGTATCGCAGGTTATTGTCAAGCACAGCAATGGCATTGGGGTTATATTTAAGAATATACCGCATATTCTCCTGTTGTTCAGTCAGCTTCCGTTCGGCTCGTTTTTTTTGGGTAATATCCTCAATAATTCCGATGTGGTAATATAACTTTGTGTTATTATTGTAATAAGGTTTTATTGACATCCGGGTGTCAATTTTGCTTCCGTCTTTACATCTAAACCGTATTTCAAAGGTTGAGATGTCTTTTTTATCCTGAATTTCTTTTAGTACACGCATTCTGTCTTCAGGATTATCATATAAATCCGTGGCAAGATCCTTAATGCTGTTCACAATATCCTCCTTTGAACCGTACCTGAAAAGCCGGACCAATTCGTTGTTAAGGTCAACGAATTTACCTTCGAGTGTGGTCTGGAATATCCCAACCGGCGCATTATCAAAAATTTCCTTAAAACGCTGAAAATCTTCTAGTGTTTCACCCATATCAAGCCCTGCAGAAAATCATTAATTCGAAATAAAACAACAACATAGAGGGTCGAAGGAGGATGACATATAACTGGAAAAATTCCACTAAAATTGAATTTTTTTCCTGACGTTTACAAAATATCTTGTCGTGATGCCTGCACAACAATGTTATTTTATCAGACAATTTATATAGTAACGTGAGTAAAATTATACTGCTTTTACAAAAATAAAGCTGATTTGTTTCACTTGAATCGAATTTAATTAGAAAATTATTTTCCTAAATCTAATATTCAAAAATTGATTTAATACTTCTAATACCGTGGAACCCTTACCCCTAATTTCAGTCAGACTATGTTTAATGCCTTTGGCCAACTCACCACAGTTGGCAGTTCGGAGCATTTTTTTTTGTGGATGACAATTCATGGGCTGCTCCGATATTTGGGCGAGGGTTTCACTCGGGCATCATTTTTTTAAACAAAGAAACGCAAACTGCATTTATTTCCACATCGTTGTCCCAGAAAAAATGCAACAATGAGAATGGGGTAGGTGTAAAACGCAGATCCTAGATCGGTTACATGACGCAGCAACACAATTACCGGTACCGGAAGATGAATATATAAAAACCAGATAAACGAGAATTTTTTAGATTTGCCCCTGAGTTTACCAAACGGAATGTTGATGAAAAAAACCAGCAGGGCCACAAAAAATATTTTAAGAATATGCTCCATCATTCAAGGCGCATAATTAATACATTGTTGTATGAAAAGCAATGATATGAAGCAGTTTTACATCATGAAAAATGGAATTTATACCGAATATTTTGTAATTTTATAAAAATAAATTCACTCATTATCAATAGTTTGCAAAAGTGTCGTGTAAATGTCATTCTGGCGGCGTGGTAATGACCGGCAGATTAATTGTTTGGTTTTTAAGTTTGATTTAATCTTGCTAAAAGTTTTAAAAAATGATGCAGCAACCCGAATTAGGAAAAAAAATTGCCGAATTGCGTTTGACAAAGGGATTAACCCAGGACGAGCTTGCCCGCCAATGTAACCTGAGTGTGCGGACCATTCAGCGCATTGAAGCTGCCGAAGTTACTCCCCGTAGCTATACCATCAGGCAATTTAATAAAAGCAACCTTTTATCAATGTTTCTCATCTACAGGATAAATTCATATTCTAATGATGAGAAACATTTTTATCCCGGGGTTACTTGTCCTGCTGTTTTATTCCTGTGAATCGGATTTGGAGACTACAGGGCTTCCGGTGGAATTTAAAATGATCTTTTCTGAGGGAACAGTTTTGCATCAGGATGATGTCCTGCATTATGACAGCTCAACACATTTGATTTACCTGAAAGAAAACCTGGTCCTGGACAAAGAAATGAGTGATTTTGCTGTACTTGCCGGAACGGATACCATTTATAAGGGGGTGTTACATTCCTGTTTGTTGTCGTCCATGCCCCGCACAGCGCATTATATTAATGACTGCTTCATTTATGCAGATGATATTCTGGCCATCAGGCATTGGGATATGGGCGCTGATATGCGCAATGATCCGCGTATAATTCATGCATTTCAATCAAGAGAAATGCTGCACCACGGAATAAGTTGTCGAATTGATAACCTGGTAGTTGAACGCCTTACTGATCAGTCACGGGTGACCTGTACTATCAAGGTGAGAAACCATGATGATTTTGCCTATTATATCCCGGACCCAAAAAAGATGGGGAATCTGAAATTCAATTATTATACAGGCGGGATTAGTTTCTATAATGAGGAAACACATTCGTATTCCTTTTTGCGCTGGAGTGAAAATTATCCTGATTATGGCAATTTAAGCATGCAGGATTTCAGTGTGTTGAAGGGAGGCCATGAAGTAACCTATACCTTTTCATCCGATGATTATCATCCCATTTATTCGGGCGCATATCAGGTGTTGTTCAGATTCAGCGGAATGGATTACCGAAATGAGTTAAACCGCAATCGACCTGAAGGAACAATTTGGATAGGAACCATTACTGCGATACTTAAAGAATATGAAGTGGATTAACCCGGTTTTAACGGAGATGGCGCGCGTCTCCCGGCACGTGACCAGTGTTATGCTGCTAATTTCATTTCCTCATTAGTCCAAAACTATTTATGTTTAACATTATAAACCAAACATTCAATATCGGATTATCCGGTTATCTTTGCTATTGCAGCATCCGTGAAACCGTTATCAGATGCATGCTGTTAACAACATAGTAAAAATTTATTTAAAATGGCAGCATATATAATTGCAAATGTAGATGTAAAAGATGCAGAACGGATAAAAGAATATACTTCGGCAACTCCTGAGGTTATCAGTAAGTACAATGGAAGGTTTATTGTGCGCGGTGGTGATGTCACCATAGTTGAAGGCACCTGGAAACCAAAACGCCTGGTGGTGCTTGAATTTGATACCCTGGAAAATGCCAAAGCCTTCTGGTATTCTGAAGATTATCAACCGCTGAAAGAACTCCGCCAGCAACTGGCAGATACGGAAATGATT
>CAZZBU010000103.1:0-14357 GCA_964652315.1 uncultured Bacteroidales bacterium | reverse complement strand
AGGACGAAATCCGATACATTACCGAAACAGTTGACAAGGCAGGAATTACGTTTTCCCGTGATAGTTTTTTTGCCAGTGTATTTACATTTTCACTTTGTAGAGAAGGAACGTTCACTCAATAATTTTTTATATATCATGTTTTTTCTCATCTATCTGAGCGTCTTATCAGCCCTAATGGCCGTGGAAGAAAATAAAAGAACTGATCAGGTAACCAGGAATGAATGTACACAGGTTGTATCAGGTATTGTATACTAAAAAATAAAAATCCCGCCAATTTTTCGGTAAAATTGGATTTCGAAAAGCTCTCATTTATTAATGGGGGCTTTTTTAATATCATTCATTAGATTATTAAAAATTGAAATAACTGCGGCAATAATCACTGATCTATTTTATTTGCAACATAACCCATATCGTTTAACTTTACTGAAGAAAGAGGAAGATTGCATGAAATTATCCGATGAACATACCTTTCTTCTCAGAAATTTACTTCGTGGAATGTTCTGGCTGCTTATCGTATTGCTGCTTTTTCTTTTCATAAAAAAAAGAATAAATAGCGAATTACTGGTATTACTAGAGCCTGTTCTAAAAAACAACCTGCTGGTTTTTGTTTTGTATACCCTGTCTGAAATCCTTTTGGGTATTGTCCCTCCTGAGATATTTATGATATGGGCCTTGGGCCAGGGCACCCTTTACCGTTATGCAGTTATTGTGACCCTGCTTGCTGTTTTTTCCTACCTGGCTGGCATTAGCGGCTTTTGGTTTGGGAAATACTTACGAAACACCCGGTTTTTTCATCACATAGTTAAAAAACGGCTTCACCGGTACGAAGAAAAATTTGAGCTTTTTGGCCCTTACCTGATCCTGGTGGCAGCGCTTACCCCCCTTCCCTTTTCTGCCATAGCCATGATGGGAGGAGCTGCTGAGTTCTCCTTCAGAAAGTACCTGCTGTTTTCCTCTGCCCGTTTTCTTAGGTTCGCTGTCTATTCAGGCATTATCTGGGAAGCAAACCTTTTGTAAACCAATTTAATTCCTTTCACACTAACCATGAAAAACCAAAAGTGGTACCGTGGTATGGTAAAAAAGCCGTTTGGTTATATTTCCCTGAAAAAGGCGTTTAATTAATGATTTCCGGAAGTTTTTTACTGCAATAAGTTTGATTTTATTTTGTAAAATCAATTCATCAATTTGTGTCAATAGATCTTTATTCTCAAAACTATACACAGAAAAATTAATGTCAGGGTAATGGGTTGTAAAATAGTTTTTGAAGCTGTCGAGCTTTTTCTGTTCACTTGTTGAACCAGGTGACTTGCAGGCATGTACAAAATGTAATTTAAATCCCGTAGGCCAGGCCAAATCATTCAAAACTTTAATGGTTAAAAAATCCGATTCATCGAACTCGGTAACATAAATGATTTCCCTGATTTGATCCCTTCCAACAAATATATAATCTTCCGGAATAGCCAGCACCGGTGTTGTTTCGCGCGAAATGACCTTTGCAGTTACACTCCCCATGATGGCGGTTTCCTTGTTTCGCCCCTTGGTACCCATGATGATCAAATCAGGTTGCATTTTTTTACTGTAAGCCAGTATTTCATCAAGCGGAATACCAGGAACTATTTCTGAGTGAATTGGTACATCCCTGTATCCGTTTTTTATCAGGGCAGCATTTAAGTTTTTTTCAAATTCTTCCAGGCGTTTTTGTTCAATTTCCTGTTCGGATTCAAAAATTTCTTTTTTTAACTTTTCGCGTTCATACTTTGTAGTAAGCTCCACAAGATCGAAAGCCGGAGAATAGAATGTATGCAATAACTGGATGGACGCATTTGTATAGCTAGCCAAACGAACAGCATATTTACAGGCCAGGAAAGAGCATTCTGAATAATCGACAGGCACAAGAATTTTATTAATTCCTGTTTTTAGTATTTCGTTAGTATCCGGTGTTAGTATAACCAATTGTTCTAAATTAAAATGTTAACCAACTCATAGTTTCTGTTTCTCGGTTTTGTTAAGATACGATAAATCGTGCTTTTCTCCAATTTTTTTATTTTTTTAGCGAAAATGCCCTTGAGAATCGTTTGAATTTCTGATAAAAATCAGCATGCTACACTAACAAAAATCATAAATCTAAATTTAATCTTATTTTAATTTTGCATTAAACAATAAGGGCTTCATGGGAGTTTGCATCTTATATTTTACCTGCAAACTCCCATCTTTTTTTCCGGGCTTTTATGAGCAACATGCTTTTAAGCAAACCAAAAACTGCTGTCATAAAGAAAATAATTGCTGCTCCGCCAGGAATATTCAGGTAATAAGCACATATCAATCCCAGAATTGAGCTTAAAAACGCTATTCCCACAGAATAAAACATAATCGATTGAAATTTTTTCACAAACAATCCCGCAATATTCTGAGGGATGGTTAACATGGATAAAACCAGGATTATGCCCGTTGTCCTTATATTCAGCACAATGGTCAGGGCTATTAGGATCATAAGGATGTTGTTTATCCAATCAACAGGAATCCGCTGCGAACGGGCAAAATCTTCATCAAAAGCCACATATACAATGCTTCTGTAAAAGAAGATGAATAAAAATAAAATAAGCACAGACAAGGCGAATAACAACATTACCTCAGTACCGGTAACTGTAAGAATAGACCCAAACAGGTAACTCATAAGATTTGGCGCATAGCCCGGACTAAGGTAGATAAGGATTATGCCCAGGGCCATTCCAAAAGCCCAGAACATGGCAATTGCAGAATCGTTGCGTATGCGTTGTTTATTGGTCAGGTATTCAATTCCCAGGGCCGAAAGCACCGCAAAACCTGCTGCTCCGGCAATCGGGCTGAATCCGAGATAATACCCGATTCCTATACCGCCAAAAGAACTGTGCGTTAATCCTCCGGCAATAAAGACCATCCGCCGGCTTACAACATAGGTACCAATAATGCCACAGGTTATGCTCATAAACAACGAAGCCAGGAGGGCATTGGATAAAAAACTGTAGGATAATAGTTGACTCATAAGAGGGTTTTATTCATGTATACCAAGCACCCGGTGTGGTAAATGGCCATGAGTTATTAAATCAATTGGGCAATTATAGCTTTTTAATACTTCTTCCGTAATCTCATTGGTTGGATGATAATGCAGCTTTTGGTTTACACAGGCAATGGATTTCACATAAGGGGAAATCATTCCCAAATCATGACTAACGATAAGCACTGCTGATTCTTCACTCAATTCCCGAAGAATTTCATACAACTCCTTCTCAAAGGTATTATCCACATAAGCATCTGGCTCGTCAAGCACCAGTAACCTGGGAGAAGAAATAACGGCCCGGGCCAGATAAGCCCTTTGCTGTTGTCCACCGGACAGATCACCAATAATTTCATGTCTGAGGCTGCTGATATTAAAACGCTCCAGTGCCTCATCTACTTTTTTATCGTTTTCTTTCGATTTTTTGAAGCGCAGACCGTTTTGCTGATGTAATCCTGAAAGCACCACTTCTTCAACTGAAATGGGGAATCGTTCATCGACCTTTTTTAGTTGTGGGAGATAACCAATCTGATTTTTATCCTTCTGGTCAAATGTATAAACCACACTTCCCTTCATAGGTTTTAACAACCCGAGGATGGTTTTTACAAGCGTGGTCTTGCCACCACCATTAGGGCCAATAATGCCAATAAAATCATTGGAAAAAACATCAAACTCATCAACCACAAGAACAGGATTACCCTGGTATCCGGCAGTAATGTCCCTAAGTTTAATCAGTAGTTCATTCATTTTGATGTTGCGATATAGTTTTTAAAATGTGTAGCAATTTCATCCATTGTTTTAAACCAGTTATATGCCAGGGGATTGATTGTAACCAATGGGGCACCTATTTCTCTGGCTATGAGGGTTGCATTTGACTTATCAAATTCTTCCTGGATAAAAATCAGCTTTACATTTTCACGCCGTGCATAATCGGTTATTCTCTTCAAATAGGCAGGTGATGGTTCTTTGCCTTCAAATTCAATTTCGATTTGCTCCAACCCGTAATCATGAGCAAAGTATGTCAATGCCGGATGAAAAATTATAAAAGAAAGTGAATCCTCCTTTGAAAACAGGGTTTGAAAAACACCATGCATACTATCCATTGAAGAAACAAGGTTCTGATAGTTTTGTCTTACAAGTGCTGTATCCAATGTAGCATCTTTAAGCAAAACATGGTACATGTTCTTAACCATTTTCTTTGCATGCCGGGGCGACATCCAGACGTGCGGATCAACAGAAGCATGCATATGATCACCGTGGCTGTGTTCCGATTGTATTAATGCCATTCCTTCCGATGTATTTATAAAATCCGTTTCCGGGAATTGATCCTGCAATCGTTCCTTCCAGATTTGCTCATATCCCAGTTTGCCTACCATAAAATACACGTTGCTTTTCTGAAGCTGCTGCAACTGCCGTGGGGTTGCGTCATAAGTTTCAGGACTGGCACCGGGCGGAACCATAACATTCACAGTGCCTGCATTGCCAATCAACCGCTGTAAGAAAAACTGCTGCGGCACAATGGTTACAGTATACACAGGATCTTCATTCTGATTAGGGGTATCGCACGAGAAAAACCCAAGGACACTCGCAAGAAATAATACACCAATATTCCTCATCTGTTTCATAGATTATTTATATCAAGTTTTTTAACCTTAATTTTTCTTGGCGGAACCGGGTCAAACCCATGGGTCCCCCAGGGGTGGCATCGCAAAATCCGGTGAACAGCCAAATAACTCCCTTTAATTAACCCATGCACTTTTAATGCTTCAATGGTATACTCAGAACATGTTGGTACATGCCGGCATGCCATGGGCAACAGCGGTGAGATAAACCACTTGTAGATTTTTATGGGCAGGATGGCCATCCAAATGATTATTGCATGCAATGTTTTCATTCTCCTTTTTCTTGCTTATTACAATCCCTGCATACTCCGGTGATCAACACATTATGATTCCGGGGCATATAACCCTTTGGCAACCGAATTGTTTCCATAGTAATATGTTCCAGGCAAATTACAGCATCACATACCTCGCATTTAAAGTGTGCATGCGCTTCGTTTTTTATTTTACCGTTTGGAAGTGCAAACCGAACTATACTATCAATGGTAACCTCATGGATAATGCCCTTATCCAGAAAGGTCCGCAAACTTCTATAAACAGTGCTTCTATCGCATGAACATGCTAATTTTTCCTGAATTTCTTTTTCAGACAGGGCTGTTGAAGCCTCCATCATAAGCTCAAGAATGGCTTTACGGATAGGAGTCCTGCTTAATTTATGACTCCCTAAGATGTGCCTAATCCCCTCAGAATTCAATTTTTGCAATTTTGTTGCAAAAATAGATCATTTATGCATAAATTTTCACTTTCAGGAAAGTTTTCCATTCAATCATGAGCCCTTATTTTCCAATTTCGGTTATAACCCTTCTCTTGAATGTGTTTCTGTGATATCTGGTTTCATTCAATGATAACCTGATTTCTGAAAAACCGGGAGAAGACATCAAAGGCTTCATTATGTATGACTTCACTGGCATCCAGGATAAATACGTAAAAAATGCGGGAATCGAAACGGGTTAGGCGCTGATTGGCTTTCACGTAATTCATTTTCCCGTTATGCACATTATCAAATACATTTTCAGGGGCTTCCAGTTTTTTACCCGGGAATTCCGGAACTTCCCTGCTCAGGGCCAATAAATACATGTGAGCGCCACCCATATCCTGGTAAAGGGTTGAATCTTTTATTTCATAAGCCAAAAGGTTGGAATATTCTGATGTGAATAATACCTGCTCAACTTGTGAATAAGGCTTCAACAAGGGTGCTGTAAAATCCTCAAGCCGTTCTCCTTCCACTGCGGGGTGCATCACGATTCCAATGGTGTATCCGATGGCTTCGCCTGTGCTGGTAATAATTGGTTGTGGCATTAGTGCACCAACAGACACATTGTTTTCATAACCGGCAAGGTCTGTTTTCCATGTAGTATCAACAGCGAGGCCTATTCCAAAAGCCCGCGATATTAAGGTCAGCCGGTCATCCACATGGGCATTCCAGATTTCTAAATCGGTATAAGTCGAATCCGGCTCAGGAACGACCAATAAATTCCGAATCTGATTACCAATTGTCTTTTCAAAATAACCGGGTTTACCCAGCACCTGTTTCTCCTGCTCCATGGCATAGATAGCATGAGAGGGCCTGTTGGCCTCCAGCGCGGCAAATGCATATTCACTCCAAAATAGGTGGGGCACTTTTCTATCCGGTAACAGGGCTTCAGCCAGGGTGTATTGAACCATAGAAGAATCGGCCAGGCCGGCTAAGGCATAATGATTGCCAAGAAACCAGTGTCCCCGGAAATCGTCAGGCGCCAGCGACTGACTCTTTTTATAGTGGAGAACAGCCCGTGGAAAAAACCTTTCCTCTTCAAGATTGTAAAGGAAATGTGCCACATCACCAAGTAACAAATGTTTCTCAAGGCGTTGGGTGGGCATCTCCACCAGCTTGTCATAAAGGGTGGAAAGTCTACGTGTAAGTTTATTTTTCGAAACATCAAACGTCCAGGTAGGGATCCGGTGATTGATGTATTCCTCATGCTCAAACAAAAATACGATTTCCTCGTCAACAGCTTCAATGCCGGGAATGGATTTTATATCAATGTAATGAATGTTTGCCCGAAGGGTGATACTTCCTGTGAAAACAACGAGAATAAAAAGTATTAATGTTTTTTTCATGATGATACGTATTTCCATAATTGGGAGTGCGGCTTTGAGTCGCGCTCCCAATAAAACCTTAAATAACAATTCGAAAATCTTGTAAATATTGCATTGTTACCGCTTTATTAACCAAACTACCATTTCTTAAACCAGCATAATCCCTGGCTGATGAATATTCCCAATCTGTTTCTCTTGAAACAAGGCGAGCCTTGACCGGGTTTTGATGGATATAATTGAAGCAGTTTTGAGGGTATTGCTTAATGGGGTTTTCAATACTAATTTGAGCCCCAACTGATGTCTTAAAAAAATTAGGCGCAACTCCGTTCGGACGATTCAGGCATTCAGCCTTGGTTTTTTGTCGAAACAAGGAACCTGTTGAGCCTTTTTGTTTATTGATTGCTCTTGTATATGATGCAAGAAGTATACCAATAGATTTGTTGAGTGAAAGTGGCTTGGTAGTGGAAGCGCGGCTTTGAGTCGCACCTCCACTTTTAAAAGGAGCATTTTTGAGAAAAAACAAATAATTCTTTCGAAAAAAGAATATGTTTTGCTTGTTATTTCCCTGATTATACAGATGGGATAAATACCCTTTTTGGAATTGCATTGAATTTGATTTTTTACTCTTGTTGTAATTAATTATTCAGGATTGGGAACGCGACTTAAAGTCGCACCCCAATAGTTAAATTGTATTAATCAACCCTTTCCAACATCATCAACCTAAAATCCATCACCTGATTGCCGGGAATGTCATTTGCCTGCAGGATGATATTTCCCTTGCCTTTAGTTAGATGAATCGTACCCACTTCCAATGGTTTAAAATCCTTGACATACGACTCCTCACGGGGAATGCGATCATGTTCCATCCCTACCAGCGGCGGATTATGCGCTTCTGTTATCTTGCCTGAAAGAACAGTGTCCTTAAAGCGAATGGTAAACCCGCTCCCTACATCCTCAGATGGGCATGTATAGTATATTGTTACTTTAAATTCACCATCTGTCAGCACTTCTACCGGAAATACAATGGTATCATACAGGGCTCTCCAGTTGGTGAGAAAGGAACAATTGGGCCATCGGTTCGACCGTTGAATATTTCCTTTAAACTCCGCGTCACGGGCAGGCAACTGAGTATATTTAAAATCCGGATGCCCAACAGGAAAAGTACGGGTATCGTTGGCAGGCAGTTCACTCAACACCTCTTCTTCCCACAGGATACGTGCCTGAATCATGTCAGCAGCCACTTCAGGAAACTGGTCATTGACCGGAGTGGTTTGCCCCGGGTCGTTGATCATATCATACAGGCTGTCCCGATGATCAAGCCTGAATTCCTGACTCCGGACACTAATGCGCTCCTGCCAGTACTGAAAAAGGTATCGATCATCCTGTGCTATCTTATCTTCCATTATTTCGGGCTTAAAACTTTTTCCATCAACCGGATGCCTGGTATCCCAATCAATCCCGGCAAAATCTGCCAGGGTTGGCAACAGGTCGATGGCTCCTGCAATCTTTTCCAGGGTTATACCCTTTTCTACCTTACCTGTCCATTGCATATATAAAGGTGAACGGACACCGCCTTCATCGGTAGAGCCTTTTATTCCTTTCATTCCTCCATTCCAGCGAAAGCTGTTTGGTCCGTTATCGCTGAAATAAAGTACAATGGTTTCTTCATCAAGGTTTAGTGCTTCCAGTTTTTGCATTACCCTCCCTACATTCCAGTCAATGTTTTCGCACATAGCCAGGGCAGCTTTGGTAAATTCAGGGTCTTCCCAGTCTGATTCATGATAGGATTGTTCAATTGGGTTTCCTTCATACTTTTCATACCACCTATCAGGTACCTGCATTGGTGAATGGGGCGTGTTAAACGGCAGGTAAACCAAAAACGGAAGTTCCTTATGTGTTTCAATAAATTCCATGGCTTTATTCGTCAGGTCATCCGGCATGTAACCTTCTCCCTGAACAATTTTTCCGTTATGCTCAAGCATGGGACTAAAATAATTCCCCCAGTGACCCGAGCAAAATCCATAAAATTCATCAAACCCACGACCATTCGGATGATAGGGGTACTGCATGCCATTGTGCCATTTGCCGAATGCAGCGGTAACATAACCTGCTTTTTTAAACACATCAGCCAGGGTTGTCTCATCCAAATCGAGCCGCTCCCCGCCGGCCGAGGTACTGTAAACACCACTCCGGGGATGATATCGCCCGGTTAAAAACTCAGCACGGGTAGGTGAACATACCGGTGAAACATAAAAATGGCTGAAGCTGATTCCATTCGCTGCAATAGCATCAATATTAGGTGTAACAAGGTTCTTATTGCCACTGGAACTCAAATCTCCCCAACCTTGATCATCGGCTAAAAAAATGACCACGTTGGGTTTTTGATCGTGGGCTTCTTTTTTATGGGAGTTGCAGCTCATCAAAAAGAACCAAATCAGAAGTGAAAAAACTATAAGTTTCATCTCAGACTAATTTTCAGTAAAGATGGCAAATTATTTCAAATCATGTGAAACAGCAGGATAAGACTCGTTCAATTTTCATACTTTCGCGCTTTACTTATGGCTAAATACAAGTTCCATTTTACCTCAGGAGTAATTCAGGCAATGCTTGGGGCTATCTCTTTTGCACTAATGGGTGCATTTGTTAAGCTGGCATCGGATGAACTCAGTTCCATTCAAATTGTATTGTTCCGGAATTTGGTCGGAGTATCCTTTATACTGGCAACAATCGGAAGAAAACCACTTGAAAATAAAGGCGGGCGTTTTGGCTTGCTCATGTTCAGAGGATTTGTGGGTACCCTGTCGTTATACACGCTTTACTATAATATCGGTATTATCGGGCTTGGCACTTCCATCACCTATATACAGACTTCCACCATTTTTGTAGCAGTCTTTTCTATTATTTTTTTGAAAGAGATGCTGAGTATATGGGGCTGGATGGCATTATTCATTGGTTTTGCAGGCATATTACTTATTTTTCGCCCTGATATGGAAAGTGCTCTTTTGCCCAACCTACTGGGTGTATTTAACGGGGTAGCGGCCGGCGCTGCATACACTTCGGTTAGGGAGTTAAAAAAACATTACGACACCCGCAGCATTGTGCTATCCTTTATGGGGTGGGGAGTAATATTACCCATAATCTCCATGCTATTATATCCTTATATCAATAATCCCAACCTTGACTTTGCCTTCTCTGCTTTCCGGTTGCCCACAGGTTGGGGTTGGCTGTGGGTATTTATGGTGGGTGTTACTGCCTTGCTCGGACAGATATACATTACTAAAGCATATGGAACAGAAAAGGCTGGTGTTGTCTCAACCATTGGGTATATAAATATTCCGTTTGCTGTTTTATTTGGTTATATTTTGGGTGATACCCTGCCTGATTGGATAACCATAACAGGAATCGTTTTTATCATTGTCAGTGGGGTGGTTATATCAATAAGGCGAAATATATAAATATTTATTGCTTTTGAACAAAAACTGTTACCAAAACTTATATTATTTTGAGATTTTAATGGTTGGCAAATAAAAAAATTCGATAAAGTATAATACCTTTAATTCCTAAGTGAGTAATAGTTAATCTGTCATACCTTCTAAAAATGCATAACTCTTATAGCCTTGTAATGAGGCAACTCCTCAACAAATGTTTACTTTTTCCTGGCCTGGTCATATTCTTGTCGGCATTTACTTCGTGCAAACAAGAGCAGGAACAAGGTCAAGATACTCAGCAAAGAAAAGTAGATGCGGTAATCGTAAATCCTTCCTCCCTTTCAGTTATGGTTACTTCCACCGGTGATCTGCTACCCAATGAACAGGTCGAGATAAAAGCACCTGTTTCAGGTAATGTGATGTCCATTCATTTTGAAGAAGGAACATTTGTCCGTAAGGGAGAAAACCTGATAACCATTGACGATCGCAGTTGGAAAGCACAACTGGAGGGGTTGAAAGCGGCACATGCCTCAGCGGTAAGTGAACTTAACCGGAAAGAAGCCCTGTTAGATATTGAAGGTGCCAGCACTGAAGAAGTTGAGCAAGCAAGAGCAACGGTAAAAAATCTCCAGGCTCAGATCAATGAATTGAATATAATGATAGACCTTGCCTCTGTTAAAGCCCCGTTCAGTGGCCAGGTGGGTATGCGTGATTTCAGCCTCGGCGCATATTTACAACAAGGAACCTCCATTACCACCCTGGCACAAACAAACCCCATAAAGGTTGACTTTACCATTGCTGCAAAATATGCCTCAAAAATTTCTGTCGGGCAACAAGTTAAGATCACTTCTCCAACAAATAATGACACTACCATTGCCACTGTATATGCCATTGATCCGGTCATTAATCTTTCAAACAGAAGTTTACAAATTAGGGCCTTATTAGCTAACAAAGAACACCAATTAATACCTGGAGATTTTATCAGGGTATTAATTGAGCTTAGTGAAAACGGATCAGCCCTTATGCTGCCTGCCGAATCTGTTATCCCCGAGCTTAACACACATGTGGTATACAAAATCCATAACGGTAAAACTACCAGACAGGACATTACCATTGGTATCCGCACAAAGGATGCCATACAGGCGTTATCAGGAATAGCCGCGGGAGATACTATTGCGGTAACAGGATTGCTTGAAGTAGAAGATGGCGAAGCAGTTCAGGTTGGAGAGATAAAAGCATTTGGAACCTTATGACACTTTCTGAAATCAGCATAAAAAGGCCGGTGCTGGCCATCGTATTTGCCATCGCCATCGTGATTTTTGGAGTGGTGGCATTCTTCTCCCTGGGTGTAAGGGAATATCCAAGCGTGGATCCTCCAATCATCACAGTGCGGACAGATTACACTGGAGCGAACGCTGAAATAATTGAAACCCAAATCACGGAGCCGCTTGAAGAAGAAATAAACAAGGTGGCCGGCATTAAAACCTTGAGTTCGATTAGCAGTAACGGCCGGAGCAACATCCGTGTTGAATTTGAACTGGGTATTGATATTGATGATGCTGCAAACGATGTGCGTGATAAAGTGTCACAGGCGTTGCGCAGCTTACCCCCTGATGCGGATCCTCCAGTGGTGTCAAAGGCCGATGCTGACGCACAAACCATCCTTGCCATAACCATCTCAAGCAATAAACGAAGCTTACTCGAGCTCACCGAAATTGCTGATAATATGTTTGCCGAACGATTACAAACTATTAAAGGCATTAGTGAGACCTACCTCTGGGGGGAGAAAGAGTATGCCATGCGCCTTATCCTGGACCCCGACAAACTTGATGCTTTTCAAATTACACCCATGGACATCAGGAATGCCCTGCAAGCTCAAAACCTTGAATTACCAACCGGACAAATTGAAGGTGACAGAAAATACCTCACCATACGCACCTACGGCAGGTTAAATACACAAGAAGAATTTGATGACTTAATCATTACAAAAAGGGGCAATACCCTCATCCGGGTTAAGGACGTTGGCAGGACTGAACTGGGGGCACTGAATGAAAAGTCTATTTTGCGGGGGAATAAAGGAATACCAATGGTTGGCATAGCCATGCAGCCACAACCTGGCGCCAATTATATTGAAATCGTAGACGAAGCCTTTGCACGTGTGGAACGGATTAAACAGGATCTTCCTCCTGATATTACCCTGGGTGTAGGCCTTGATATTACCAAAAGCATCCGGAAATCCATCAATGAAGTACAAATGACCATCTTCATCGCCTTTGGCCTGGTGTTGCTAATCATCTTCATCTTTTTAAGGAATATCCGGACAACTTTTATCCCTGTAATAACCATCCCAATATCCCTAATCGGGACCTTTGCCCTGATTTATATTGCTGGCTATTCCATCAATATATTAACCCTCCTTGGCCTGTTGCTTGCCACCGGACTGGTGGTGGACGATGCCATTGTGGTGATGGAAAACATCTACGCAAAAATCGAACAGGGATTAAACCCGGTTCAAGCGGCTTTTAAGGGTGCAAAACAGGTCTATTTTGCTGTCATTGCCACTACCATAACCCTGGTTTGTGTGTTTCTCCCCATCTTTTTCCTGCAGGGATTGACAGGCAGGCTTTTCAGGGAGTTTGCCATGGTAGTGGCAGGGGCAGTTATTATTTCAACGTTTATTTCACTCTCACTTACCGCAATGCTAAGCTCCAGGCTGCTGAGAAAAGCAGATAAGGAATACCGCTCACTTCGATACATTAAAAAACCCATTGACTTTCTCCTTTCCCATTATAAAGGTTGGCTCACCTCCTTCATGAAAAAACGGTGGCTGGTTTTTCCAATAATCATTGCTACTGTTGGCATGATAATTCTTTTTTATTCCACGCTACAGTCTGAACTTGCCCCGCTGGAGGATAAAAGTGGGCTGCGCTTAACTTCTACAGCCCCCGAAGGCACATCCTATGATATGATGGATGATTTTCAGATGCAGTTGATCCGTTTAATAGATACACTCCCCGAAAAAGAATACCTCTTATCAGTAACTTCACCTGGCTTTGGTTCATCGGTTTCTGTCAATACGGGATTTGTGCGGATAACCCTGTATCCCCCGGAAGAACGGGAACGCAGTCAAATGGAACTGGCATCCATACTCAATAAAAAGGTGAAGGAATACAATTTTGCCCAAACTTTTGTTATACAGGAGCCCACAATTTCTTCAGGGGGAAGAGGCTTGCCGGTACAATTTGTTTTACAAGCACCTAACCTGGAAAAACTGAAAGATGTGATTCCGGAATTTATGCAAAAGGTAAGGAATCATCCGGCTTTTGGTGTGTCTGACATTAACCTGAAATTTACCAAACCCGAACTCATTGTAAATATTGACCGTAGCCGGGCCAATGATATGGGTATCAGTGTACGGGATATTGCGCAGACATTACAGACCTATTTCAGTGAACAACGTATAGGCTATTTTATTAAAGACGGAGAACAGTATTACGTGGTAGCCCGCGCCGAAGAAAACCGGCGCGATGAGCCCCAGGACCTGCTGAACATGAAGTTAAGGACATCCTCCGGGGAGATGGTTGCACTGGATAACCTGGTTACCCTGACTGACGAAAGCCGGCCTCCACAATTGCTGCGTTATAATCGCTATACCTCAGCCACTGTTTCAGCCTCCCTTAATGACGGATATGCCCTTGGGGATGGTATAGAGGCAATGCGCTCCATAGCTGATGAAGTTCTTGATGACTCTTTTAGTACGGCATTAACCGGCACTTCTGAAGATTATGAGGAAAGTTCTTCCAACCTGCTGCTGATATTTATTTTTGCCCTGGTATTAATCTACCTTACCCTGTCAGCACAATTTGAGAGCTTCCGCGACCCGCTTACCATCCTGTTTACTGTGCCGCTTGCACTGGCAGGTTCATTGATGTCGCTTTTTTTATTCGGGCAAACACTAAACATATTTTCGCAGATTGGAATCATTGTGCTCATCGGCATAGTCACCAAAAACGGAATCCTGATTGTAGAATTTGCTAACCAAAAACGGGATGAAGGCCAGCCCCTGCTTTCAGCCATTATTGATGCTTCTGCTGAACGGTTTCGCCCAATATTGATGACCAGTCTGGCTACAGTACTGGGTGTATTGCCACTCACCATATCCTTTCTGGGGGCATCGGCCAGCAGAATATCATTGGG
>CAZZBU010000102.1:0-14486 GCA_964652315.1 uncultured Bacteroidales bacterium | reverse complement strand
GTTGAGTTTAACGGGCAGTCTGCACAAACCCGGGCTGACAAGGAAGGCACCTGGGAAGTATTGCTTGAGCCTATGCAGGCCGGGGGGCCGCATACCATGACCATCAAAGGTAAAAACACACTTACCCTTGATAACGTTCTCATTGGAGAGGTATGGCTCTGTGGTGGTCAGTCGAATATGGAATGGCCGGTAGCAGCATCCAACAATGCGGAAGAAGAAATCCTGAATGCTGATTACCCCAACATCCGGATTTTCAACGTGCCCAACAACCTCCAGTTTGATCCGGTGAAGGATATACCCGACGGGGAATGGCAGGAGGTATCACCGGGTACCATTGGGCCATTTTCAGCTGTAGGCTATTTTTTTGGCCGTAATCTCCATAAAAACCTGGATGTACCCATTGGATTGGTTGGCAGCAACTGGGGAGGAACAGTGGTTGAAACCTGGATCAGTGAGGAATCCATTAATACCATTGATGATTTTAGTCGGGAGATTGAAACACTCAACAACATAGATCCAGAAGAACTTGAAGAGAAAGCCCGTCAGAAGGCTGAAGCCATTAAAGCAGAAATTGATGTTGAAAACGATGGGCTGGTCGACGGGGAAGCAATTTGGGCAGCCCCGGATTATGATGATAGCCACTGGAAGACCATGGAGCTCCCCGGGTTATGGGAACAAACGGCCTTACCAAATATTGATGGTATCGTTTGGTTCCGGAAAACGATTGAACTATCAGAAAAAGAAGCCGGTGCAAGGGCTAAACTTGTGGCAGCTAAAATTGACGATTCCGACATGACCTGGATAAATGGCGTTCTTGTGGGGCAGACCGTCAATCAATATGCTGAGTTAAGGGAATATTCTGTTCCTGCCGATATCCTGAAACCTGGTAAAAATGTCATTACCATTCGTGTGGAAGATACCGGTGGAGGTGGTGGTGTGTATGGGTCGGATGATATTTTTTACTTACAGGTCGGTAGTAATAAAATTAACCTTTCCGGTGCATGGAAATACCAGTTAAGCCCTGAAAACCTGCAGGTAAGTGGCTTGAAACCCGGTCCAAACAGCTTTCCAACCCTGCTGTACAATGGCATGATTTATCCCATTCAGAATTTTGCCTTTCAGGGTGCCATCTGGTATCAGGGGGAGTCCAATGCCGGCAGGGCCAAACAGTATCAGCGTTTGTTTCCTTTATTAATTAAAGACTGGAGAATGAATTTCTTAAATCCTGAACTGGCTTTTATCTTTGTGCAGCTTGCCAATTATATGGAAGCTAATGAGGTCCCTGTGGAAAGTGATTGGGCAGAATTGCGCGAAGCCCAGGCAATGGCATTGCAACTCCCAAACTCAGGAATGGCCGTTACCATAGATATTGGTGATCCGGAAGATATCCATCCAGGAAATAAACAGGATGTCGGTTTGCGATTGGCACTGGCTGCACGCAAGGTGGTTTATGGCGAGGATATTGTATTTTCAGGTCCTGTATACAAATCCATGGAAGTGAAAGACAACAAAGCCATTATTGCCTTTGATCATATCGGTTCGGGTTTGACTACGACCAACAAATATGGTTATGTTATGGGTTTTCAGATAGCTGGTGAAGATAAAAACTGGAAATGGGCCAAAGCCAAAATTATAGATGATAAGGTGGTTGTTTACTGTGAAGATATCGAAAATCCTGTGGCTGTGCGTTATGCATGGTCAAATAATCCGGAAGATGCCAACTTATACAATGAAGAAGGATTGCCGGCCAGCCCTTTCAGAACAGATGACTGGCCCGGTATAACAGAGTGATTCGTTTGATTAGCGTTATTTGCGGTATAACAAACGTGCATGACGTAAAAAAGCTGCTCCTATTAACGGAAGCAGCTTTTTTACTTTAACTACCTAAAAAAATTCACTATGAATTATCACTGTAAACCGGATTGGTCTTTTTTGTCTTAACCCAGATAAGCTTGCCCTGGTTATCGTATTTTACAGTGAAAAAGTCCCATGTGCCTTTAGAGTTCAGACGGACGTCTTCAAACTGCGTTTTACCTCTGTAAAGTCCCTGAATATAAATGTTGTCTTTACTGTCAGTATTGACAAACCGGCTGAAATCAATGTTGCTGCCCCCCTCGTGTTTATACCATAGCAAGTTATCATTTTCATCGAATTTGGCTATCAAAATATCAAGCGAGCCTTTTGATTTTATGGTGGTTTCGTTTACCCTGGCATAATCTGTGAAGAATCCGGTTACTACCCTGTGATTCTGGTTATCAACCGTAAGGTATAGTTTATCAATCTGCAGTTTTTCCTTATACTTTTTCACAATAGACCATTCGTTATCTGCCTGCTGGGGTTTTGCAGGTATCAGAATGACAAAAATCATTACGGGCAGAATCCATCTTATCTTTTTCTTCATAACAATCATTGTTTTTGTTTTAATTTCTTCTCAGCAGCTTTTATTATGGCAAAACTTAATCTTTCATTTTTTAGTTCGCTGACTATCCTGTCGCTGGCAGCCTGTATATATAATTTTTCGAAATCAACAGAGTAAAAATCTGAAAGCTTTCCAATTACTTCTTTAGAAGGATTGCGGGTATTCTTTTCGAATTTACCAAGTGTAGATGGGTCAATGTCCACCGCAGCAGCCACTTTTCGCAAGGGTAGGCCTTGTTTCTGCCTCATTTTGCGGAGGTTATAACCTAAAGTTCGATATTCATTTCTAATTTTGGACATATTATGTATGGAACTATTTTGTCCAAATATACATAAAATTTTGATTTTCAATGGGCGTTTCAGAAAAAAATGTAGATTCTTTATCGTATTTTTGCTTATAATGATTTGTTTATTGTGTAATCTATTGAATCACTGGGTTTTATTGTTTTTATTAATCTTGTAGTTTGTTAATCAGTTGGTTACATTTATTTGTTCAACTTTTTAAAAGATTTCATTAAACAAACCTTATTAATGTGTGTTTAAATAGCGGAAAATCATTGTTAACAAATAATTTATTGCATCAGGTTGTTTACAATTGAATCAAAAATTAATGTGCAAAGTTCTGAATTCGAAGAAAAAGTCAGGAAAAATACCCTGATTCTAAATACGTATATTCAGAGATTACAGAAAGTCATTCACCGGGATGACCATCCTTCTGTAAAAAACTTTAGAAAGCGTCACCGATTACTGGCCAGAGAGCGCATCGATTTATTGATTGATTCTGGCACACCGTTTTTGGAGTTGTCAAGCCTGGCTGCATGGGATCAGCACAACAATGATTTTCCATCTGCCGGAATAATCACCGGTATTGGCAGCATACAAGGAAAACTTGCCATGATAATTGCCAATGATGCTACTGTCAAGGGGGGAACGTATATTGAGGAGACCATTAAAAAACACATCCGTGCACAGGAAATTGCTTTAAAACACCACCTTGCGTGTGTTTATCTGGTTGATTCAGGAGGGGTGTTTTTACCGGAGCAGGCTAAGGTGTTTCCTGACCGCTTCGACTTTGGACGGATCTTTTATAATCAGGCCAGGTTATCTGCAAATAACATTCCTCAGGTGGCCATAGTGATGGGTTCATGTACCGCTGGCGGTGCTTATGTACCCGCCATGAGCGATGAAACCATCATTGTTGAAAAGCAAGGTACCATATTCCTGGGTGGACCTCCGCTGGTTAAAGCAGCTACTGGCGAAGAGGTATCTGCCGAAGAGCTTGGTGGGGGTGAAGTGCATGCTTCTGTTTCCGGTGTGGCCGACCATCTGGCGGTTAACGAACAGCATGCCATTGAAATCTGCCGGCATATTTTTGAAACCGTTCAGCCTCCTGCAAAACAAATACTTAATATAAGGTCCATTAAAGAACCAGTCTATTCAATTGAGGAACTGAATGGCATTTTCACTGATAACCCGCGTGAACAGGTGGATGCTTATGAAATCATTGCCCGCCTGGCCGATGGTAGTGAGTTTCAGGAATTCAAGTCGGAATATGGAAAAACTCTGGTTACGGGTTTTGCATACATCATGGGTTTTCCGGTAGGTATTGTGGCTAACAACGGGATTTTGTTTTCAGAATCTGCCCTTAAAGGGACCCATTTTGTTGAGCTTTGCAACCATCGTAAAATTCCACTGATATTTTTACAAAACATCAGTGGTTTTATGGTTGGTAAAGAATATGAAAACAAAGGTATTGCCAAAGATGGCGCCAAGTTTGTCCATGCGGTTTCCAATGCCAATGTGCCAAAAATTACCATCATTACCGGCGGTTCATATGGAGCCGGAAATTATGCCATGGCCGGCCGGGCATTTGAACCCAGCTTCCTGTTTATGTGGCCCAATGCCCGTATTTCTGTTATGGGTGGTGAGCAGGCCGCCAATGTGTTGATTACGGTGAAGGAAGATCAACTGAAAAAAAATGGAGAAGTGTTTCCCGATGAGTCAAGGGAACAGCTTCGAAATCAGATTTTATCAAAATATGAGACTGAGAGTTCGGCTTATTATAGTACCTCCAGGCTATGGGATGATGGCATTATTGAACCCGCTGAAAGCCGAAATGTGTTGGCTTTAGCATTATCTGTTGTTACCAATTATTTATTTGACGATCCAAAAATTGGTATTTACCGCATGTAACTATGAAATATATTGATGTAGACATAGGTAAGAATCATACTACGCTTTGGCTGAACAATCCGGATAAGCACAATGCACTTTCACCGGATATGCTCATAGAGCTTAGGGATTTTTTCATTAACATTAAAATAAATGATACCAGGGCAATAGTTTTAAGAGGACGCGGGAAATCCTTTTGTGCCGGTGCTGATTTAAAATCCATGCAGCAGGGATATCATAAATCCGAGGAAGATAATTATGTTGAAGCATCTTTGTTTGCAGAAGTGTATAAATCTATATTTGATTGTCCCATTCCGGTTATTGTAGTTACTCATGGAGCAACTTACGGCGGTGCCCTGGGTTTAGTGTGCGCAGCCGATTTTGTCCTGTCGCTTCCTGACACTGTGATGGCTTTGTCCGAAGTGCGCCTGGGGTTAAGTCCATCCACCATTATGCCTTACCTGCTTAACAGGGTCTCTATGCCAAACTTAAAAAGACTTGTTTTTACGGCTTCATTGATTGATGCAGAAGCAGCCATTAAAGTGGGATTATCTGATGATATGGTAATAAAGGATGAGATTGAACTCAAATTACAATCGTTTGTTTCACAGTTTTTGAATAGTGCGCCAGGTGCCATTGCAGAAAGTAAAAGCCTGATACATAAAATCAGGACAGGATTAAGCGAACCTTTGATTGAAGAAACAGTTCGTTCATTGGTAAAACGCAGAAAGCATCCTGAGGCAGAGGAAGGTATCCGGGCCTTTTTTGAAAAACGAAAACCAATTTGGAAAAAATGAAGACAACAAGGATAAAAAAAATATTCATTGCAAACCGGGGTGAGATAGCGCTGCGAATAATTAAAGCCGCCCGGAAAATGAATATTGCTACCTTAGTGGCAGCTGTGCCTTCGGAGAAAAATCAGCCGTTTGTCCTTGAGGCTGACGAACATGTTGTCTTTGAATCAACAGAGTTATCAGAAACATACATCAACCAGGAGGTTTTAATCAGTATCGCGCTAAACCATCAATGCGATGCCATCCATCCTGGATATGGCTTTTTGTCCGAAAATGCATACTTTGCACGCAAGGTATCCGACAGTGGGCTTACCTGGATTGGCCCATCACCTGCCACCATACAACTTATGGGCAATAAAATCAAAGCCGCTATTTATGCTGAACAACAAGGATTACCAGTTATACCTTCATGGAAAGGAAATGTTGAACAGTTAAAAGCAGAAAAAGGCAGTTTTCCTTATCCTGTGCTTATCAAAGCCAGTGCTGGTGGAGGTGGCAAAGGCATGAAACTGGTACGGTCTTCGGTTTTTTTTGATGATGCCCTTATTTCTGCCGCCCGGGAAGCACAAGCTTATTTTGGCGATCCGGAGGTTTATGTAGAACAGTACATAACGAATCCGCGCCATATTGAGGTGCAGGTATTTGGTGATAAACTGGGCAATTATGTGCATTTGTTTGAGCGTGATTGTTCTGTCCAACGCCGACACCAAAAAATTATTGAAGAGGCAGGTGACATAAATATATCAGAACAACTACGGACGACCATTGCTAATGTTTCTGTAACACTCGCCAAAGCGCTCCAATACGTGGGGGCTGGTACAATCGAGTACCTGGTGGATGAGTACGAAAATTTCTATTTCCTTGAAATGAACACACGCATACAGGTGGAACATCCCGTGACTGAAGAAGTAACCGGAATTGATTTGGTAGCAGAGCAGATTAGGGTAGCCCAGGGGTATGCATTGTCATTTCGTCAGGAAGATACCTCACTTGAAGGACATGCCATTGAGTGCCGGATATATGCTGAAGAACCCCGCAACGAATTTATGCCTGCACCTGGCATTGTTTCTTTTCATAAGGCTGATGGATCAGGGTTAGCCCGGATTGATACAGGCTATGATCAAACATTTGAAGTATTGCCTGATTTTGATCCGATGATTTCCAAAGTAATTGCAACCGGACAAAATCGCAGACAGGCCATCCGGAACATGAAAAAAATCCTTGCCAATTATTATCTGCAGGGCATTAAAACAAACATTCCATATTTAATTGCCATTCTTGATTCAAAAGCATTTATCAATCATGATATCAACACAGGCTACTGTGAAAAGAACCATGCTGAATTGATAAAAGCCATCGATATAAAAGAAGCTAATGATACCTTTCCGGCGTCGATTATGGCCTTATTGAAGTACACCATTGGCGATAGGATTTTATCATCTGCAGGTACTCCTGTAGCCTGGAAAGGATTGGGTAATTGGCGTATTCTTAATGAAACAAAAATACAAATAGCAAATCAGAAGATGTGGTTTTCCCGCATCAAAATAAAAAACCATGCATTGCTTTTCCAGCTAAATTCAACCCCTTATCGGGTTGCATTTGAAATAGATGATAACAATAGGGTTACTATTTTATTTAATGATAAAAAATATACCGGTTATGTCAGTGAGGTTATTTCAGCTGGGGCGATGGTAAGTTTGAATGGTAGTACATATACCATTGATTTTCCCGGTCAGCTTAACCCGAAATCCCTGAAAGACTACCAATTACTAAGGATACCGGCAGGTGAAGAAAACGGTTATGTTTATTCTCCGCTTAACGGCAAGGCTGTTAAAATACAGGTGCATTCTGGTGACAGGGTTTCTCGTGGTGATGTGTTGCTTATCATCGAATCTATGAAAACCGAAAACAAAATTCTGGCAGAACATGACGGTACAATCGCTGATCTTGAAATAAAAGAAGGGGATTTGGTAAACGGTAAACAGCTTCTGATGCGATTGACCTAGAAAAGTTTTTTATATTCGTTGATTATACAGGTACAAAAAGAAAACAGAACATTTAAATAACTGACAGTGAAAATAATAAACCCATTAACAAATTCACAGCATGATGAATTGAGAGAAAAGGTCAGGCATTTTGCCGAAACCGAAGTCAGGCCTGTTGCATCCATACTTGATGAAAAAGGTGAATTCTCTGTTGAATTGACCAAACGCATGGGAGACCTTGGTCTTTTTGGTATTAACATACCCGGTAATTATGGCGGAAGCGGGCTGGATACACTGTCCTACATTATTGCAGTGGAAGAACTTGCACGCATCGATGGTTCCCAGGCAGCGACAGTTGCAGCTCACAATTCTCTGGGAATTGCCCCTATTTTTAAGTTTGGAACAGAAGAACAAAAACAAAAATATATTCCCTCTCTGGTTACCGGGGATAAGCTATGGGCCTTCGGCTTAACTGAACCCAATGCCGGTTCAGATAGCCGCGGAACGGAATCATCAGCCACTTTGGAAAATGGACAATGGGTGATAAACGGGTATAAACAATTTATTACCAACTCAGCCGGTGACCTTTCAGCAGGTGCCACCGTGCAGGTGATTACCGGCGAAAAAGATGGTAAAAAGGAATTGTCAGTTATTTTGGTTGACAGGGATACAGAAGGATATTCCTGCGAAAGGATAACCAATAAAATGATGTGGCGTGCCGCTGATACCGGTAAAATATTCATGAAAAACTGCCGTGTACCTGAAAGCAATTTGCTGGGTGAGCGTGGCAAAGGCGCCCACATTATGCTCGAAACACTTGATTCCGGCCGGCTTTCAATTGCTGCGATGGGCCTGGGATTGGCACAGGGAGCCATGGAATTGGCCATTGATTATTCTCACAAACGCCATCAGTTTGGCCGTCCCATTAATAAATTTCAGGCCATAGCCTTTAAAATTGCCGAAATGGATACCAAGATTGAGCTTGCCCGTAACCTGCTTTATAAAGCCTGCTGGATGAAGGATCAGGGAATGCCGTTTGGTAAGGAAGCGGCCATGGCTAAGCTGTACACTTCTGAAATTGCCAGGGAGGTAGCGGATGAAGCTGTTCAGGTTCATGGCGCTTATGGGTTATTCAAAGATACAGAAATTGAACGGTTCTACCGCGACCAACGCATTCTGCAGATCGGTGAAGGTACATCCGAAATATTAAAAGTAGTTATCAGCCGTCACTTGGGACTTTAAATTAAACTTTATGGAAAACCGCAAAAAAGATCATATCGAACTGGCTTTTGAATCGCAACTGGCATCCAGCCTGATGGACCGGCGTTTTTTTTATGAACCCATGCTTAAGCCCCATCCAAAGGATTTATTTAAACCGTTTTCTTTTTTAGGTAAAAAGCAGAAAGTCCCTGTCTGGGTTTCGAGCATGACGGGTGGTACAAAGGAAGCAGAAACCATTAATAAAAACCTGGCGCGGGCCTGCAATGAGTTTGGCATGGGAATGGGCCTGGGGTCATGCCGGATTATTCTGGATGATGATACGTATTTCCACCAGTTTGATGTTAGAAAAATCATTGGAGATGAATATCCACTATATGCCAATCTTGGTATTGCGCAGATTGAAAAATTCTTATCTGAGAACAACATCGATCCGGTTTTACGGCTTGTAGATCGGTTAAAAGCTGACGGACTGGTCATCCATGTGAATCCCATGCAGGAATGGTTTCAGCCTGAGGGAGACCGGCTGGCATCATCTCCGCTGGAAACCATTACTTCCTTTTTGGAGAAGAGCAACCTTCGAATTATTGTAAAAGAGGTAGGACAGGGGATAGGGCCATTAAGTCTTCGGGCATTGCTTCAATTGCCCATCGAGGCCATTGAATTTGGAGCCTTTGGTGGGACTAACTTTGCAAAACTCGAGTTGATGCGCAGCGGTTCTCAAAAAGAGGCAATCTTTGATCCCCTCTCACGGATTGGAGTGGATGCCATG
Organism: uncultured Bacteroidales bacterium; assembly: GCA_964652315.1. Classification (GTDB taxonomy): domain Bacteria; phylum Bacteroidota; class Bacteroidia; order Bacteroidales; family JAAAOM01; genus CAZZBU01. The sequence goes on along the minus strand of CAZZBU010000102.1, from coordinate 5,127 downwards.
ACCATGATGGAAGCCGTCCGGGAGGTTGTGAATGAGAGCAGGGAAATGATAAAATGTAAATCCATCATAGCTTCAGGTGGATTAAAAAACTATCTCGATGGGTATTACCTGATTGAAAAATCGCCCCTTCCTGCCATATATGGCCAGGCTTCATCTTTTTTGAAACATGCCCGTGGCAGCTATGAAGAATTAAAAAAATATGTGGAATTTCAGGTACGCGGCCTGGAGTTGGCTTCCAATTATCTTACAGTACGTGATTAACCTGGTTTGCCATGGCCTCATTCATAAAAGGATTTTCAAAACTGTCAAGAAAGGAACGAATTGATGCACTGAAAAATCAGTTTGCTGAAATACAGGGTCTCGAAGATGTCCTGAATTCCTTTCTTCATAAAGATGACAGTCTGCAACAGACGTTCAATGAATTCAGCGAGAATACCCTTTCCAACTATTACCTTCCTTTTGGCATTGCACCCAATTTTCTGATTGATGAAAGTATTTTTCATATCCCGATGGTCATTGAGGAAAGCTCAGTGGTGGCAGCGGCTTCTTATAGTGCCAGGTTTTGGGCCGGCAACGGTGGATTTCGGACTAAGGTTATTTCAATGCATAAACCCGGCCATGTACACCTGCACTGGCCCGGTAATTTTCAGGTTTTATTGTCATGGTTTGATAAAAGAAAAGAAGAAATTTTATTGGCGTTGAAACCATTAACCCGGCGCATGGAAAAACGAGGAGGTGGTATTGTGGATATGCGCTTAAATGATCTTGCTGATAAAATGCCGGCCTACCGTCAAATTGAAGTGATTTTTGATACGGCTGATGCCATGGGGGCTAATTTTATCAATAGCTGCCTGGAGGAAACCGGAAAGCAATTTCTTAAACTGGCCGGGGAATCTCCTGAAATCAATAAGAATCCGCCACAGGTGATTATGGCCATTTTGTCCAATTACACGCCAGAATGCATTGTAAACTGTAAAATAGAATGCCCGGTAGAAGCCCTGAAACCTGTGGCTGCCGGTCTTAAACCAGCAGATTTTGCATGGAAATTCCAGCAGGCAGTTGATATGGCCAATGTTGATCCCTTCCGGGCGGCAACCCATAACAAGGGGATTTTCAATGGTATTGATGCCGTGGTGCTTGCTACCGGCAATGATTTTAGGGCTGTTGAGGCCGGAGCACATACGTATGCTGCTTCTAAAGGTTCTTACCGTGGCCTGACAAACATTGAACTGAGGAACGGCTATTTTGCTTATGAATTGGATGTACCGCTTTCCCTTGGTACTGTTGGCGGCCTGACATCCTTGCATCCCCTGGCAAAGCTCGCCATGGAAATGCTTGGCAATCCGGGGGCAAAACAGCTTATGGGCATTGCCGCAGCAGCCGGTATGGCTAATAATTTTGCTGCCGTGCGGTCCCTGATTACCCAAGGCATTCAAAAAGGGCACATGAAGATGCATTTAAATAATATTTTAAATCAGATGGGTGCCTCCGAAAAGGAGAAAACTGCAGCACGGGATGCATTTTTAAATAAAACAGTGACATACCAGGAAGTTAGAGAATTTGTTGAAAACGCCCGGAAATAATGGCCGATCATCCAAATAAAAATCAGTACCGTGCACCCGGCAAGCTGCTAATAACCGGCGAATACCAGGTATTAAAAGGTGCTGAGGCACTTGCTGTACCCACTAAACCTGCACAGGTTACTTCTGTTGCTTCTACCGAAAATCCCGGGCTGGTTCGTTGGGAAACCGCAGATATCAGTGGATTATGGTTTCAGGGTGTATTTGATCTTCAAAACAGGAAAATCTTAAAGAGCAGCAGTACTAAATCAGCTGAGTTTATTTTTAACCTTCTGCTGACACTAAAAAAAATGAAACCGGATCATTTCAAAAACTCAGGGTATCACATCATCAACCATCAGGAATTTGGACATGAATGGGGACTGGGCAGCAGTTCGTCCCTGATTGTGAACCTGGGTCGATGGGCTGGAATTGATCCGATGAAGCTGCATTATGCTGTTAGCCAGGGCTCAGGGTATGATGTAGCCTGCGCCTTAAAAGAATCAGCCATCGTATTTCGTCTCGAAAAGAAAAATCTGCCGGAAATCATTCCTGTAACCTTTAATCCGCCCTTTAAAAACCACCTTTATTTTGCCTATAGGGGAGAGAAAGTTGATTCTGCACGGAGTGTTGTTGAGTTTTTGAGTACGAAATCGGATGACAGCGCCGAGATTGAAAATATAAGCCATCTGACGGCCGAATTATTAAAGGTAAACAATGTGCCCGACTGTATTGTTATCCTCACTGAGCATGAAAAAATTATTGGTTCAATCCTGGCCCAGACACCAATAAGTCAGTTGTATTTTTCTGATTTTAAGGGTTTTGTTAAATCATTGGGGGCCTGGGGGGGAGATTTTATGTTGTTTGTTACGCCAGAAAATAAGGAGTATATGAAAAATTATTTGTTCAAGAAGAAAATAAATACATGGTTTTCTTATGATGATTTAATTATTTGAAAAACAAATGCCTAACTTAACTTTTATTCGAGTGAACCAGCAAAGTGAAAACTCATGTCAGAGCGCGATTTAATCCTGAATATCATTGATAATAATGCAAGCTTACCCTATGGTACCATTGCCTGGGAAGCGCCGTCCAATATTGCACTGGTAAAATACTGGGGCAAAAAGCCGGGGCAAATCCCGGTAAATCCGTCCCTTTCATTTTCATTGCAACACTGTTTAACGCGTACTGAGGTTACTTTTACTGAAAAACGGGCAAAATCAAAAAAACCTGAGATTGGATATACCTTCAACAACAGGCCAACCAAGGCTTTTTCAACACGGATTGAAAACTATTTTCACTCGATTTTAACTGAAATACCCTGGGTGACAGAATTGCGGTTAAAAATCAACAGCTACAATACATTTCCCGATTCAGCCGGCATTGCTTCTTCTGCCTCGGCTTTTGCTTCCCTTGCCCTGGTGCTGGCACAGTATGAATATACGCTGATAGAAAAAGCACCCGATGCGGCCATGTTTCAACGGGCTTCCCATCTGGCCAGGCTGGGTTCCGGAAGTGCTGCCCGTTCAGTATATGGCGGATGGGCCTCCTGGGGACTGGCTGCCCATCTACCGGATGCGTCTGATGAGTTCGCCATTCCTTTTACTGAAGTGCATCCTGCTTTTAAAGGCCTTAACGATGCTATCCTTATCGTATCTTCCGAAAAGAAAGCGGTTTCCAGCAGCAAGGGGCATGCGCTGATGGATACCAATCCGTTTAAATCAATGCGCATTACACAGGCCGGAAACAATCATTCTAAAATGTTAGAGATCCTTAAAAATGGCGATCTGATGGCTTTTATTGAGCTGGCAGAAAATGAAGCCATGACCCTTCATGCTATGATGATGACTTCCAATCCGGGATATATTTTGCTAAAGCCGGGTTCATTGCCCATTATCCATGCTGTTCGTGCGTTTCGGGAAAAAACAGGCCTGCCGGTCGGCTTTACAATCGATGCCGGTCCAAACATCCATTTGCTGTATTTTAATGAAGATAAGGAGCGGATAGTACCATTTATTAAAAACGAACTGATTGCTTTTTGTGAAGATTCCCATTGGATTAACGATGGCATTGGCCAGGGCCCTCTTCTATTAAATCATACATTTCAGGTAGAATGAACAAATCCTTTCCTGCCAAACTGATTTTATTTGGTGAATATGCCATTGTGCTGGGCTTTGGGGCACTGGCCATTCCTTTTCGTCAATATGCTGGTGAATTAAGAAAAGGCGCCGGAGATGAGATAATTGACAGCGACTCAAACAATGCCCTGCTGGCCTTTTATGAGTACCTTGATAATGCCGGTTTTGGCAACCAACTGCATTTGAAGCAGTTTAAAGCGGATATTGAAGATGGCATGTTTTTTAAATCAGATATTCCGGCAGGCTATGGTTTGGGGAGCTCAGGTGCACTTTGTGCTGCTGTTTACGCTCACTATAAAACCACTGGCAAAGATGAACCCGCCGGTAAGTTAAAGCATGTGTTTTCAACTATGGAATCGCATTTCCATGGTAAAAGCTCAGGTACTGACCCTTTGGTTATCTACCTGAATCATCCGGTTTTGATATCCGGAGATGACATCAGAAAGGTAGATTTGGCAGGTGCAGGAATGAACAACGGACTGACAATTTTTCTTATCAATACCAACAGTACTGCCAGTACAGGAGTGCTTGTCGAGGAATTTCTTAAGGATATGAAGAGGGATGCCTATTCACGGCGAATTCATCAGGAGTACCTGCCATTGACAGCCAAAGCTATTCGTGCTTTTGTTGAAAAAGATAAGCACTTTTACCGGTTGGTTGAACGATTATCCACATTCCAACTTGAATATTTCAAAAAAATGATACCTGATATTTATCTGGAATTATGGCGACACGGGCTGTTAAACAGAAAATTCGCATTGAAGTTATGTGGTTCAGGTGGTGGTGGGTTTTTGCTTGGTTTTTCGCAAGAACCGCCGGCTGACATTAAATCGTTATTTAACCGAACTTTTCAGGAAGACGTGTTGTTTATTCATAAATTTGAGTAACAGATTTTAGGGTTGATTAAAAAAAAAATACCTCTGGTGAGCCAAATCATCAAAATATGGAACACAATTTGTTAAGTGTTTATGTAACTTTTACGAATGGTTTTTGCGTAAAAGGACAGAACTTAAGAATTAAAACAAAAATCAAAATTTAATAACAATTAAACATTACACCATGAAAAAATTAAATTGGTTATTAGTTTCAGCGTTATTTTTAGGCGCAACATTTTTTACGGGATGTGAAGAAGATCCGTTAACTGAGGATGATGATATCACGGTAAGTGCACCCAATCTTCCAGAAACAGTTGAAGTTGGAGAAGCTACTGACCTGACTTTCTCGGTCATTGCTGAAGCCCGCATTGAGTCCATTGAACTTCGTAAAGGCGTTGATGTACTGGATACCAAAGAAGATGGGTTCACAAACAACACCTCCGACAATTATGTGTACACATACACAGCCACAGAAGCAGAGGCTGGCACTACAGTTAGTTTTAGATTAGTGGTAACAGATAAGAAAGATAATGTTGAAAATTATGATTTCTCCAT
>CAZZBU010000101.1:11886-14692 GCA_964652315.1 uncultured Bacteroidales bacterium | reverse complement strand
ACCGCTTACTACTTTCCCCTTTCCTTCGAACTATTATAGCCCCACAGCCCGTTGCACGGCGTGGCGGCCGTAGCGGTTACGCAGTTTATCCATGGCCAGGTAGAGGTTTACCATCTCCGGGGTGTCTTCGAACATGTTGAGCTGTTGTACGCCCTGTACCAGGTAGCTAAACCTCACCCCTATCAGCCGGATGAGCATGCGGCGCTGATACAGGCGTTTGAAAAGCTCGCGGGCTACATCCATCAATTGATGATCGAAGGAGGTATACGGGATGCGTTTTTGCAGGGTATGCGTGTCAAAATTGGCATAACGGATTTTTACCGTCACACAGGAGGTGAGCCGCTGCTTTTTACGCAGCTCATACCCCAGCTTTTCCACCATCGACAGCAACACTTCGTTGAGCATCACTACATCAATGGTGTCGTTTTCAAACGTCCGTTCGGTGCTTATGGACTTCCGTTCGGAATAAGGTTGCACAGGCGTGAGATCAATGCCGTTGGCCCGTTTCCAGATGCTTACCCCGTTTTTTCCCAGCACCCGTTCTATCATCTCTGGTGGCACCTGGCTTAACGTACCCAGGGTAGCAATCCCCATCGAACGCAACAGGTGTGCTGTTTTTTCGCCAATCATGGGCATTTTACGAATAGGCAGCGGATGTAGAAATGGTTTTACCGCCTGTTTTTCCACCTCTTTCTCCCCATTGGGTTTAGCCTCGCCCGTAGCAATTTTTGACACGGTTTTATTGATCGACAACCCACACGAAATGGGCAGGCCGGTGTTGGAAATAATGGATTGACGCAACTCATGCGTCCACTGCTGGCAACCAAAAAAACGATCCATGCCGGTGATGTCGATGTAATGCTCGTCAATCGATGCTTTTTCGTACACCGGTGCTTTTTCCGCAATGATATCCGTCACCACGTGAGAGTATTTGCTGTACAGTTCCATGTCGCCACGGATATATACCGCATCCGGGCAGAGTATGCGGGCCATCTTCATGGGCATGGCCGAATGCACCCCAAACGTACGTGCTTCATAACTGCAGCTCGACACCACGCCACGGTCCGACGTACCGCCGATAATCACCGGCTTTCCATTCAGCGAACTGTTCACCAGCCGCTCTACAGCCACAAAAAATGAATCCAAATCAAAATGCACAATATTCCTGTCCCCACTAATCACCATAAAAATTTCATTTAATTATGCTTATTTCAATTTTTTATCTTATATTTGATTATTATTTAATCATTTTTGCGATTACAATTTAATCAAAATTTTAATGAATAGCAAGGGGAGTTTGGAGAGGAAGACGGAAAGTCAGGAGACCGGAGACCGGAGACGGGGACAAAGAATTTTCAAATATCAAAACACAAATAACAAATAATGATCAAGCATCAATAATTAAATTCAAAACAAGTCGCAAGGAGGCTAAAGAAAGTGCGTATTGGATACAATTAATAAATGAAACCAATAAATTAAAATCTACTACAGGTAATGAGTTAAAGCAAGAAGCTGATGAACTAAAAAAGATATTTTCCGCTATTCTCGAAAAATCTAAATAACCATTTTGAGAATTGAAATATTATGATTTGAGTATTATTTGAAATTTGTCTATTGTCATTTGTAATTTAAGAAACATGTTCAACAAAAACATTAAACTCCTCAGGAAGCGCAAGGGGCTCACGCAGGATGCGGTGGCTAAGGCGCTTAACATGAAACGCTCTACTTTGAGTGGGTACGAAAATGAAGTAAGCCAGCCTACCGTGCCGGCGCTGGCTGCTTTTGCGAAGTATTTTAACGTAGCGATGGATACACTCATAAACGTTGACCTGAGCCAGCTCAGCAACAAACAGCTCCGCCAGCTCGAAGACGGATATGACGTGTACATCAAAGGCAGTAAACTGCGTGTGCTGGCTACCACGGTAGGCAGCGACAATGAAGAGAACATTGAGCTGGTACCGGAAAAAGCCAAAGCCGGATATGCCACCGGGTTTGCCGACCCGGAGTTCATCAAAGAGCTGCCTTCCTTTCGCCTGCCATTTTTATCGCGGCAAAAAAAATACCGTACATTTCAGCTAAGCGGTGATTCCATGCTGCCCATACCGGATAAAGCATGGGTGACCGGCGAGTATATTCAGGACTGGAACTCACTGGTTAGCGGTCATGCCTATATCATCTTTACCCTGAATGACGGCATTGTGTTTAAGGTGGTGGAAAACCTGATTAAGAAAGAGCATAAGCTCACGCTCTACTCCCTTAATCCGCTGTATAAACCCTTTGATGTACCCATTGGCGAAGTGCGCGAAGTGTGGAAGTTTGTAAATTTCATCAGTCATGAACTTCCGGATCCTCTGCCCTCTCAGGAAAACCTTATGAAAACCATCAGTAGCCTGAAGCAGGATATGGAAAGGGTGAAATTGAGGCTTTCGGGTAATGACGGGAATGTGGAAAAAAGCTAATTATTTTCAGATTACATTTATTTTGAAACAATTTTTCGCCAAATAATATCCAGCGGGTTGCATTCCTTTGTAATTTTGTGGTTGTTATTTATAATAGGTTCACTATGAACTTCAAGGATTTATTTCAGGCATTAAAAGAAGCAGGTACTGAACAAAACCGAAAAGTGTATCGTAAGCATGGTGCTGATGGCGAGTTATTTGGTGTAAGTTTTGCTGTATTGCGCGATTTGAAGAAAAAAACTGATCCCTCTGGTAAGAAAAGAGGACAAAATCAGTCAATTGCGAACCAGTTATGGAAAACCGGTAATATCGATGCCAGGATTCTTGCAACTATGGTGGCTGAGCCC
>CAZZBU010000101.1:0-11786 GCA_964652315.1 uncultured Bacteroidales bacterium | reverse complement strand
CTTTCAACTTAGAGCTATCACCTGCCGGCTAGGGCTACCCTAACGTATATTTCTCAAAAGCACCAGCGAACGGGATTCTATTTCATACACGCTTTGAACCAGATCATAGGTTTTATCGGGTTTTTCATCGGCCGTATCAATTAATACTTCCCAGTCTGTACCAAGGGCTTCATGCGGCAGGGTGAATGCAATGGGCTCCCAATAAGAATTCACGAGAATCAATAAAATATCAGCTTTCAGAGCATTACCATATTCATCAATTTCGCGCATCAGCTCGCCATTGAGCAACATACCCATGCTCCGGATAAAACTGGTATCCCATTCTTCCTGTGTCATGTCTATCCCATCGGTATTCAACCAACGGATATCATTAATGCCCTCGCCCTGAATCTGACGGTTTTTGAAATACCTTCGCCTGTGTGTTACAGGATGGTCCTTCCTGATGGCAATGACCTTTTTGGTAAACTCAAACAATCGTTTCTGGTTTTCATTCCAGTTCCAGTCCATCCAGGCAAGGTCATTATCCTGGCAATAAGCATTGTTGTTGCCATTTTGCGTTCGTCCGTATTCATCGCCATGGCTTATCATGGGCACTCCCTGACTAAGCAACAGTGTACTCAAAAAGCTGCGTTTCCGCCGCTCACGCAAATCAATTAATTCGGGATCATCAGTAGGCCCTTCTACCCCACTGTTCCAGCTGATGTTGTTATCTTCACCATCCTTATTATCTTCTTTATTGGCATGATTGTATTTTTGATTATAGCTTACCAAATCGTGCAGGGTAAAACCATCATGTGCTGTTACAAAGTTTATGCTCGAAGAAGGAAGTTTGCCGTTATCCTGGTATAAATCGCTACTGCCGCTTAAACGATAAGCCAGTTCACTTACCTGGCTTTCATCTCCACGCCAGAATTTCCGGACGCTGTCGCGGTATTTCCCGTTCCATTCAGCCCATAACACCGGAAAGTTTCCCACCTGGTAGCCTCCCTCACCGAGGTCCCACGGCTCAGCAATCAGCTTAAGCTGAGAAATGGTAGGATCCTGATGAATGGTATCCAAGAAAGTGGAAAGCTTGCCTACATCATATAAGCCACGGGCCAGTGTTGATGCCAGATCAAACCTGAAACCATCCACCTGCATTTCATTGGCCCAGTACCTGAGGCTGTCCATTACCATTTGCAGGGTACGTGCGCTAAGCATATTCAAAGAGTTGCCTGTACCGGTGTAATCAGTGTAATAATATTTATTATCCGGTTCAAGCCGGTAATAATTGAGGTTGTCAATTCCCCGGAATGCCAGTGTAGGCCCAAGGTGGTTTCCTTCTGCCGTGTGATTATAAACCACATCCAGGATCACTTCAATGCCAGCCTTATGGTAAGCTTTTACCATTTCCTTGAATTCAAGGGTTTGTTCTCCATGCTGGCCCGAAGCACTGTATTCAGCATGCGGGGCAAAATACCCTATAGAGTTGTACCCCCAATAGTTTGTAAGACCCTGATCCAATAAAAACTTATTATGTGTAAAATGATGAATGGGCATCAATTCGATGGCAGTAACGCCAAGTTCCTTAAAATAATTGATGATTTCCGGATGGGCAAGTCCCTTGTAGGTTCCTCTTTCGTTTTCAGGAACCGCAGGGTGCTTTGCTGTAAAACCTTTTACATGTAATTCATAGATAATGGAATTGTGCATTAGGGTTTCAGGTTTTTTTACCCCTTCCCAATCAAAAGATGTATCAATAACCACCGACTTATTCATTTCGGCAAAATTTTCTACAACATTTTTTTTGACAATTTTTTTTCTGGTATCTGCAAGGGGAGCGTAATCAAACATGCTGTCTTTAATATCAACACGCCCTTCAATGGCTTTGGCATAAGGATCGATGAGCAATTTCTGGGGATTAAACCGCATGCCCAATTTCGGCTGATACCGTCCGTAAACCCTGTATCCATAAAGTTGGCCCGGAGCTATTTCAGGAAGGTAAACATGCCATACATAATCCGTGACTTCTTCCATATCAACCATTTCATAAGAGTAATTGGATTCGTGATCGCTAAATAAACATAGCTTTATACTGGTGGCATTTTCGCTGAAAAGGGCAAAATTCACCCCCTTACCATCATAAGTTGCTCCCAGGGGATAAGGTCTGCCTGGCAATACTTTTCCTTTATATTTTGTCATGTTGAGGTGTTTAAAATTCATATTTAAGCATTCTTAGCATCTGGTTTCTTCACCGGATTTATACATCTAAAACAATACCTATTTTTTATTGTTTAAAATTTATAACTACTGTTATATCGTTGATAAATAGTGTTATTTGAAATTTCTAAAATAATCATCACCTGGATTCCCTTTTTCAGGCACAATTTTATTACTCTCAATTTCTGATAATGATACACTATCTATCCTTAGGTATTCTTAATTAATAATGAGTGATAACAACAAAAACATGATATACCGAAATATTATTCCACAATTTATTGATGCGCATGCTTGCAAGTTTACAGTTTGGGCTCCGGAAGCTAAAAATATTACCCTGGTATTCAGTAATCCTGAACGGATTATACCCCTTAAGCATCAGGAATATGGATACTGGTCGGGATCAGTAAAAAATGTCTCACCAGGTATGCAGTATAAATACAAAATCAATGATGGAGACGTTTTTCCTGATCCTGCCTCCCTTTCCCAACCCAATGGCGTGCATGGTCCGTCTGAGGTCATCAACCTTAATGAATATAACTGGAAGGACGCTAACTGGAAGGGAATTCCTCTGGATAAAATGATTCAGTATGAGCTACACACCGGTACTTTTACGGAAGAAGGCACGTTTAATGGCATCGTTTCAAAACTCGACTACCTCTTAGAATTGGGCATCAACACGATTGAAATCCTACCTGTTTCGCAATTCAGCGGGCACCGCAACTGGGGCTATGACGGGGTATATCCGTTTGCTGTGCAAAGTACTTATGGAGGTGCTAAAGAACTCATGAAACTGGTTGATACATGCCACCAAAAAGGTATTGCTGTTGTTTTAGATGTGGTTTACAATCATTTTGGTCCGGAAGGCAATTATGTGTCGAATTTTGGCCACTATTTCACGGTAAAATATTCCACACCCTGGGGCGACGCCATAAATTATGATGACCGTTATTCTGATGGTGTTCGTAATTATGTTGTGCAGAATGTTCTTATGTGGCTCCGTGATTTTCATATAGATGCATTGCGTTTGGATGCCATTCATGCCATTTTTGATTTTAGTGCCACACACATTCTGAAAGAATTGGCAGACAATGTGAACCTATTAAGTAAAAGTACAAACAGAATGTATCATTTAATTGCAGAGTCACATTTAAATGATGTTCGCTACATCTCCTCTTCACAAAAAGGCGGATATGATATTGATGCCCAGTGGTCTGATGATTTTCATCATTCAGTTCATGCACTGGCAACAGGGGAGAATAACGGATATTATTTTGACTTTGGCCAGCCTTCACATTTGGTTAAAGCATTTAAAGATGCCTTTGTATTTGATGGAAAATATTCTGAATTCAGGAAACAAACCTATGGCAATACCACCGAAAACAATCCCGGTAAACAGTTTGTAATTTTCAATCAAAATCATGATCAGGTGGGCAACCGGAAATTTGGTGAACGGCTTATTTCGCTTACAGATTTTGAAACAGCAAAACTGATTGCCGGAACTATGTTTGTGGCACCCAATGTTCCCATGCTTTTTATGGGTGAGGAATATGGTGAGCGAAACCCTTTCCTGTATTTTGTAAGCCACGAAAGTAAGGAGTTGAACGAACTTGTGAGGAAAGGAAGGCAGCAGGAATTTAAAGATTTTTATACAGATAAGCAGAAAGCGCCCGATCCTTCATCAAAAGAAACTTTTGAAAACTCAAAACTTTCCTGGAATATCCAACAGGATCCGGAAAAACAGGCCATGTTTGTTTTTTACAAAACGCTTATTAATTTAAGACAAAATCACCCGGTTTTGAAAGTCACCAATAAAAATAATCTCAAATCCTGGGTGCATGAAAAAGCAATATTGCTTGAACGTTGGGAAAATAACAAAAAGCTTTTTGCTGTAATGAATTATGGTGATAGAGAAGTAACAATAAAAATCCCTGAATCAATCAGCGAACCCTTAGATCAAATCCTTGATTCTACAGATAAAAAATATTTTGGAAAAGAGGGCATAGCCGGGAAAGATATTAAGCCTGGTGATGAATTAACAGTTCAAGAAAAATCAATAGTCATTTATTCAAATAATACCAAGTAACTATGAATGGTCAACAACGTGTTATTATTGAAAATGTTAAACCGCAAATAAATTGTGGGGATTTCCCTGTAAAGCGAGTATTAAAAGACAAAGTAACCGTTGAAGCAGACATCTTCTGTGACAGCCACGATGTGTTAACCGCTGAATTATTGTACCGTTTTCAGGATGACAATGACTGGCAATCCAGGGAGATGCTCCATGACGTCAATGATCTCTGGAAAGCCAATTTTCAGGTAGTATCCCTTGGGTCGTATTTTTTCACGGTGCGGGCCTGGGTGGATCATTTTAAATCATGGCATCGTGTTGTGCTTAAGAAAATTGATGCCAATACCGATTATGCCATAGATTTGCTGGTTGGTTCGGAATTGATTGAAAAGGTGTTGAATGAACATCCGGATATACCTACTGACCAGCGGGAATACCTGTTAACTGTGACTAAAGATTTCAAAGCAGCTGATGTGAAGCCAGAAAACCGGATCAGGCCCATCCTCAGTGATGAATTGTATGAGGTCATGACCCGGTATCCCGTAAAAAAACATATAACAAGTTTCGAAAAAAAGCTCGAGGTGCATGTCGACCGCGAAAAGGCTAATTTCAGCAGTTGGTACGAGGTATTTCCCCGTTCTCTGGGTAAGGATAAAAACACCCACGGCACATTTAAGGATGTCGTTAATTTCCTTCCCTATGTGGCTGAAATGGGGTTCGATGTACTTTACCTGCCTCCTGTTCATCCCATTGGCGAAACAAAACGAAAAGGAAAAAACAACAGCACAACAGCAGAACCCGGCGATCCGGGTTCACCATGGGCTATTGGAGGCAAGGAAGGTGGCCACAAAGCCATTCACCCGGAACTTGGGACCATGGATGATTTTCAGGATTTGATAAAAAAAGCTTCCGCATATGGCATTGAAATTGCCCTGGATATTGCATTCCAATGCTCACCGGATCATCCTTATATAAATGAACATCCGGAATGGTTCAGGCATCGTCCGGATGGTACTTTACAGTACGCTGAAAATCCCCCAAAGAAGTATGAGGACATCTACCCCATCTATTTTGAATCGGAAGACTGGAAAAACCTTTGGGAAGAACTGAAAAGTGTATTTCTTTTCTGGATCGATAAGGGAGTAAAAATATTCCGTGTGGATAATCCACATACCAAATCCATCCGGTTTTGGGGATGGGCAATTAAGGAAATTATAAAAGAGCATCCTGAAGTAATTTTCCTATCTGAAGCATTCACCCGGCCAAAAGTAATGTATCAATTGGCCAAGCAGGGATTTACCCAATCATATACTTACTTCACCTGGCGGAACACCAAATACGAATTAACCAAATACTGTGAGGAACTCGTTACTGGTGACGCACGGGAAATTTTCCGCCCCAATTTCTGGCCAAACACCCCGGATATCCTTCCTGAATTCCTTCAGGTTACCAACCGCACAGGTTTCATCCAGCGGTTAATCCTGGCTGCCACACTGAGCTCGAATTATGGCATATACGGGCCTGCTTATGAGCTCATGGTAAATCAGCCAACCCAGATTGGAAAGGAAGAATACCTGAATTCTGAAAAATATGAATTAAAAGACTGGGATGTTAACGATAAAAACAGTCTAAGGAAAATTATTGCCCGCATCAACCGGATCAGAAAGGAAAACAAAGCCTTGCAAAATACACATTCGCTAAAATTTCATCACATCGACAACGAAGCGCTGGTGTGTTTCAGCAAGACCTCAGATGATTTAAGCAACATCATCCTGGTTGTTGTAAGCCTTGATCCGCATTACACCCATTCTGGATGGATGCACATACCCCTGCATGAATTTGAGATGGATCATCAGACTCCATATCAGGTGCACGATTTACTTAGTGAATCATTCTTTCTGTGGCAGGGCGATCACAATTATGTGGAAATAAACCCGGGAATCATGCCGGCACATATTTTCAAAATACGTCGAAAAGTCCGTTCGGAACGTGATTTTGATTATTTCATGTAAAAACAAAAAACAATGCAAAAAAACGATACAAAATTCTGGTATAAAGACGCAATTATCTATCAGGCCCATGTCCGGTCATTCCAGGACAGCAATGGCGATGGTATTGGTGATTTCAAAGGGCTGATACAAAAACTTGATTATCTGAAATCTCTTGGTGTCAATGCAGTGTGGCTGTTGCCTTTCTACAAATCACCTTTGAAAGACGGAGGTTATGATATTTCCGATTTCACCAGCATACATGAAGATTATGGTACCATGGCCGATTTTAAAAGGTTTATCCGGGAGGCGCATAACCGTGGTTTAAGGGTGATCACTGAACTTGTTTTAAACCACACCTCCAGTGCCCACAAGTGGTTTGAGCGTGCAAGAACGGCAAAACCCGGCAGCTCATACCGGGATTTTTATGTATGGAATGATTCAACCGAAAAGTACAAGGAAGCGCGGATTATCTTCCAGGATTTCGAAATCTCAAACTGGTCCTGGGATCCGGTGGCACAATCTTACTACTGGCACCGGTTTTATGGGCACCAGCCTGATTTAAATTTTGATAATCCAAGCGTGCATAAAGCTATCCTTAAGGTACTTGACTTTTGGTTTGGTATTGGGGTGGATGGGTTGCGTCTGGATGCAGTCCCATATCTGTATGAACGTGAGGATACCAATTGCGAAAACCTTCCTGAAACCCATCAGTTTCTAAAAAAACTACGAAAGTATATTGATGAGAATTTTGAAGATAAGATGTTACTTGCCGAAGCCAACCAATGGCCCGATGATGCCTCTGAATATTTCGGTAAAGGCGATGAGTGCCATATGTCGTTTCATTTTCCTTTAATGCCCAGGCTCTATATGTCGATGAAGATGGAAGACCGTTTTCCACTAATCGACATCCTGGAACAAACACCCGACATCCCGAAGAATTGCCAGTGGGCTATTTTCCTTCGTAATCATGATGAGCTTACGCTGGAGATGGTCTCAGATGAGGAGCGCGATTATATGTACAAATCCTTCGCTAAAAATCCAAAATCACGGATTAACCTTGGAATCCGGCGGCGTCTGGCTCCGTTGATGGAAAATGACCGGAGAAACATTGAACTAATGAACATTTTGTTATTCTCTTTACCGGGTACACCCATTATTTATTATGGTGATGAAATTGGCATGGGCGATAATTATTACCTGGGTGACCGCGATGGAGTCCGTACGCCCATGCAATGGTCTGCCGATAAAAACGCCGGTTTTTCATCGGCCGAGCCTCAACGTTTGTTCCTTCCGATTATTTTTAATCACGATTATCATTATGAGAGCCTTAACGTTGAAAACCAGGAAAAAAACCCAACATCCCTGCTGTGGTGGATGCGGAGGATTATTGCTACCCGCAAGCAGTATAAGGCTTTCAGCCGGGGTGAGATTGAATTCATTGACACCAATAATTCTAAAATCCTTGCCTTCACACGTAAATATGAGGATCAGATTGTTCTTGTTATAATCAATCTTTCACGATACTCCCAGCAGGCTCATCTGGAGCTTTCAGAATACGAAGGATACATTCCCATTGAAGTATTTAGCCGCAATTATTTTAACCCTGTTGAGGAACAGCCTTATCAGTTCCCAATGCAGGCAAAAAACTTTTTCTGGTTTGAGTTGCACCAACCGGTTGAAGACGAAGTGATAAAACCCCTTGAACTGGATTATGAAATACAGTTAACCACCCGCGAATGGAACAGCATGAAAGAACCGACCAGAAAATCACTTGGCATATTACTGCAGGAATATGTTAATAAAAGCCGGTGGTTCAGAGGTAAAGCAAAACAAATAAAAGGCATCGAAATCATCGATACAATCCCGCTTGATACCGGTCCACAAAATGCCTATTTACTAATCATTGAAACAGAATACATTGAAGGTAAAAGCGAACATTATGTCATTCCCATTTCCATTGGTTTTGGCGACCACATGATGGATGTTAAATATAAGTATCCCGAGTCAGTGATTTCTCATGGTCAGATAGATGGACATGATATCATCCTTTATGATGGTTCGTATGATGCCAATGTCAGGGATAAAATTTCGAGGCTGATAATTCAGCGCGGTAAAACCAAAGCCGATCATGGCGATATGGTAGGTATACCGGGCAAGCAAATGAATAAAAAGGTTAAGAAATCAGATTTACCACTTGACTCGAAAGTATTAAGTGCAGAGCAATCCAACACCTCCATGGTATTCGACAACCGGTTTTTCTTCAAGATGTACCGGAGTCCGGAGGAAGGAAGTAATCCTGAACTTGAAATTATTAAAGCCCTGACTGAGAATACTACATTCCGAAACTTTCCGACCTATGCCGGTGCAATTGAATACCGTAGCCAGGATACAGAAAACATGGCTCTCGGGCTATTGGTTGATTTGGTACCAAATGAAGGCAATGCATGGGATTTCACTCAAAATGCCATTGAGCGGTATTTTGACCGGATAATTACTGAAAAAGAAGATATCCTGGCTGCACATTCAGGCAAAACTGGTGATTTACTTGGACTGCTGAGCGAAGAGGAGGTAAAAGATTTATTCGAACCGTTTTTCATAGAAATGGTTGAATTGTTGGGACAGCGGACTGCAGAAATGCATCTAGCCCTGGCATCCATCAAGAATAGGAAGGAATTTGCCGAGGAGCCTTTCTCCCTGCTCTATCAAAAATCATTGTATCAATCGTTCCGTACCCTGATAAAGCGGACAGTCAGTCAGATGAAAACGGTAAAAAGAAAGCTGAATGATGACCAAAAAGCCCTGCTTGATGACATCATAAAAAACGAAAATCTTCTTCTGTCAACCATTAAGCAAACGCTGGAAGCAAAGAAGATTCATACGTCGAAAATCAGGGTACATGGTGATTACCATCTCGGACAGGTGTTGTTCACTGGTAAAGACTTCATCATTATTGATTTTGAAGGTGAACCAACCCGTTCACTTACAGCACGAAGCTTAAAATATTGTCCGCTGAAAGATGTGGCTGGCATGTTACGTTCATTCCATTATGCCATCTACATGGGGCAGCTTGATGTGGAATCCAAGATGCCTGAAAGCTCCGAAGTCCTGCGCCCGTGGCTTGAGACCTGGTACAAATTGGTTAGCGATACATACATTAACAGTTATTTGAAAACCGCGCAGGGTGCATCCTTTATCCCTGAAGAAAAACGACAGATTGATGATTTGTTGTCAGTATTTACCATTGAAAAAGCCATCTATGAGGCCGATTATGAATTAAACAACAGACCTGATTGGCTTCATATTCCGCTTAACGGACTTCAGAAGATTTTGAACAATCTTGTTGAGGCGGAATAAGGCTTTTATAACGTTACGTTGAATGATAAAAATATGACTATTATGGCTGAAAAACGAAATAAAACTTCTGATACAAAAAAAACAGCAGTTAAGGCAGATGGCCCAAGAAAAGCGGCGGCTGCTAAAATGCCCAAAACTTTTGGTGCTGAAGAAAAAAAAACAACTAAAAAACCTGTGGCAAAAAAGGCTGCTCCTAAAAAAGTAGCCCCTGTTTCAAAAACGGCTAATAAAAAATCAGTTTCTGAAACTCCCAAAGGGCCGGTCTGGGATATTGTTGACTTTATCACAGATTTTGACATCCATCTTTTTAGGGAAGGAAAACATTTTTCCCTCCACCAAAAGCTGGGAGCCCATGTTACAAAATTTGATAATACCCGGGGGACATTTTTTGCTGTATGGGCGCCAAACGCGAAATCGGTTTCTGTTATTGGTAATTTCAATGGATGGAACAAAGAAGCCCATCATTTAAAAAACAGGAACGATGAATCCGGGATATGGCAGGGTTTTATCCCTGGTATTGGTAAAGGCGAAACCTATAAGTATTTCGTTGCATCAATGTATAACGACTATACCGTTGAAAAGGCCGATCCTGTGGCATTTTATAGCGAGCAACCCCCAAAAACCGCTTCTGTGGTATGGGAACATGAATATGAATGGAAAGACAAAAACTGGATGGATAAACGCGGCGGATACAATTCTCTGGACAGTCCGTTCTCGGTATATGAAGTTCATCTTGAATCATGGCGCCGTTCCCCAGAAGACGGTTTGCGCTCCTTAACATACATTGAACTGGCCGATCAACTTACGGCTTATGTTAAAGAAATGGGCTATACGCATATTGAGCTCCTGCCGGTTACCGAATATCCGTTTTCAGGATCCTGGGGTTATCAGGTAACAGGTTTTTTTGCCCCTACCAGCCGGTTTGGCACACCTGATGAATTTAAGCATTTTGTTGATATCCTGCATCAGAATGACATTGGTGTTATCATTGACTGGGTGCCTTCGCACTTCCCCGGCGACTTGCACGGACTACATTTTTTTGATGGAACCTATCTTTATGAACATCAGGATCCACGCAAAGGTTATCATCCTGACTGGAACAGCTACATTTTCAATTACGGTAGAAATGAAATCCGCAATTTCCTGATCAGTAGTGCACACAGCTGGCTCGAAAAATATCACATCGATGGTATACGGGTAGATGCTGTTGCGTCCATGCTCTATCTGGATTATTCAAGAAAAGAAGGGGAATGGATCCCCAATGAACATGGTGGCCGCGAAAACCTGGATGCCATTCAGTTTTTGCGCGACCTGAATGAATCGGTTTACGGAAAGTTCCCGGACGTACAGACTATTGCCGAAGAATCCACAGCCTGGCCAAGTGTTACCAGGCCGGTTTATACCGGAGGATTGGGCTTTGGTATGAAATGGAATATGGGCTGGATGCACGATACACTCAGCTACATGGCACATGAGCCCATCCACCGGAGCTACCATCACAATCAACTGACATTTAGCATTTGGTATGCCTTTAATGAAAACTTTATGTTATCACTCTCGCACGATGAAGTGGTGCATGGAAAAGGCAGTTTGATAAATAAAATGCCTGGAGATACCTGGCAAAAATTCGCCAATCTTAGGTTGTTGTTTGGCTATATGTTTGGCCATCCCGGAAAAAAACTTCATTTCATGGGCATGGAAATTGGCCAGTGGGCCGAATGGAACCATGAATCCAGCCTTGACTGGCACTTGCTGGATTACGATACCCACCGTGGGCTGCAGTTTTTCATGAAAGACCTGAACAGCATTTATAAACGCTACCCGGCATTGCACAGTCAGGATTTTCTGGGTGAGGGGTTTCAATGGATCGATGCCAATGACCCACACAATTCTATTTTAGGATTTGTGCGTTTCGATAAGGAGAAGAAACAACCGGTGTTGATTATCGGTAATTTTACTCCGGTTCCCCGGTATAACTATCGCATTGGTGTACCTGAAGATACCAGGTGGACTGAAATCCTCAACAGCGATGCAACGCATTACGGCGGAAGTGGCATGGGTAATTTTGGCAGTGTTGAATCAGCGCCTGTTCCCTATCATGGCGAAGATCAGTCAATAAACATTGTATTGCCTCCATTGGGAATTGTGATGTTTACTGTACAATAAAAGCT
>CAZZBU010000100.1:0-14985 GCA_964652315.1 uncultured Bacteroidales bacterium | reverse complement strand
ATTTTTAAATGGACGTTTCACGCATTAAATATAAATATTTTTTCATGATTGTCAATACCATACAAAGCAGGCTATTATAAGCTGTGTTTTTTTACAAAGAAACATGCCAAAACTCTTTTAATTGGAAGCTACATCGGATAGCAGGTAATATTGGGAATGAATAAGATTATATTATATGTATAAAGCAAAATCTGGTATATATTTGAAAAGAATCAATTTAGTTATATTAAATTCGAAATGAAGGAAAAACTCAAAATATTACTTCCGCAAAACAGAATAGATGAATTTCTTTCCATAGGTGTAAATAAATCAGTTTGCGCTACAGAATGTTTTATCAGCGCAGGTGAGTTACCTTCAAAAATAGCTTTTGTGTTTTCAGGGCTCTTCCGTTACATTTATACTACCGAAAGAGGTGATGAATTTACCAAAGCTATCATTCCGGAAAACAATTTCATCAGTTCATATTCGGCGATGATTTTAAAAAAACCTTCTTATTTCTCAGTAGAAGCTTTGGAGGATTCTGAAATCCTTGAAATATCATGGCATGATTTTCAACAAATGCTGGACAAAGACATTTTCTGGGTCAGGTTTTTGATGAAATTTATTGAGAAAGGTTACATCATTAAAGAAAAACGTGAACGGGATTTATTGCTGCTTGATGCCGAAACAAGGTATAAAAATTTCCTGCTTGAGTTCCCTGGAACCGATCAGCGAATCAAACAGGGTATAATCGCTTCGTATTTGGGTATTAAACCGGAAACACTGAGCCGAATAAGAAGGAAAATCGTTTTTTGACTTAGGTCAATGCAGGGCTATTACAGCCTGGATAGTTTTGCAGTATTGTTAAACTAATATTTATGCTATGAAATTAAACATCAATACTGTATTAATTACTGGTGGCAGTTCAGGAATTGGACTTGAATTAAGCAAGGCACTGATTCAAAAAGGAAACACCGTTATTATCTGTGGCAAGTCAGAGAAAAAATTACTGGCAGCTAAAGAATCCATGCCAACATTGATTACCTATCGCTGCGACCTCTGCGATAGCAGCATGAGTTATGAATTTGTTGAAACAATTAAGGAGAATCACCCGGATTTAAACATTCTGGTTAATAATGCCGCAATTGTCAATAAAATCGATTTTTTGGATGCTGAAGATGCGATGAAACTGGCAGAAAATGAATATCAGACCAACCTAATTGCACCTATACGCCTAATAAAGCTGTTATACAAAACCCTGAAAAAAAATGATTCTCCTGCTGTAATAAATATTACCTCGGGATTAATTTATGCACCCAGAGTAATATATCCATTCTATAATTCTACCAAAGCAGCCCTTCATTCCTTTACACAAACCCTTCGACTAAGGTTAAAAAATGAAAATATAAACGTATTTGAAGTCATGTTTCCTGCTGTAGATACTCCATGGCATAAAGGTACTCCCCCAAAAATTGCCATCAGCGCAAATGTTGCCGTCGCTGAAATGATTCAGGGACTCGAAAAAGGGGCCCATGAAATTAGAGTCGGAGGAGCAAAAAAACTATATTTCATTTCCAGAATAGCCCCCGGATTTGCAATAAAAAAAATCAATCAGATACAATAAAAGGGTAAATAAACAGGAAAGGACAGCCTGTCTGTTCTATATTTGATAAAATACAACAATTAAGTTTTCCAAGCAAACCAATACGGATAAACAAAAAGGCTGCCCGTAAGCAAATTGCTTGCTGGACAGCCTTTTAAAGAAAATATGGATTTTGTTAGCTTAATGCTTTAACCACTTCTTCAGGGGCCTGAACCAATTCTACCAAAACACCTTCTGAGCAAAGCGGAAACTCCTCGTTACCTTTAGGATGGATAAAGCAAATATCAAAGCCTGAAGCTCCTTTTCGGATGCCACCCGGAGTAAAACGCACGCCTTGTCCGGTCAGCCATTCAACGGCTTTTGGAAGATCATCAATCCACAGTCCGATGTGGTTAAGTTTAGGTTCATGCACTTTGGGTTTCTTTTCGATATCCAATGGCTGCATAATGTCTAGCTCCACTTTTGTAGCGCCTTTTCCAACGCTCAATACATCTTCGTCAACATTTTCTTTTTCGCTCTGAAAACTATGTTCCAGATTGAAACCCATAATGTCAACCCAGAATTTTTTTAGTTTTGACTTGTCTTCACCCCCAATGGCAACCTGTTGTATGCCTAAAACTTTAAATGGTCTCATATTTGTTTAATTTAATTTACAAAAAAATAAGGGCACGAATGTACTTATTTTTCCCTAAATGCTCAAAAACTGCTAACCTGCTTCACAACAGAATTTCAAGGAATGATTATTAATTTCACGAATGTCTTCAATTCGCATAATTTCTGCAATTACTTTGAGTGAAGGCTATAACTGTTCGCGGTTAGATGTTAAAAAAGATGAAGGATGGTGCTGTAGTCTGTAAAGCTACGTTTTACTCAGGAAAATTAATCCCCGTTCGCTTGCTTAATCCCTTTAAATCCTCCACTACTTTAGGCACAAGAGGAATCCCTTCTTTTTTTCTGATGACTTCTGTTTCACGCTCCGGATCGCCGGGAATCAGAACGCGTTCCTGTCCATCTACAGTATTTGCTTTTCTGAATGTGTGTATCCAGTTGTCCATGTGTGCTTTAAAATCATTTGCCGGTCTGAAGGCATCAATCCGCATCGCACCAAAAAAGTGACCAATGCCTTTGCCCACCGGGTTGTCCGAAGGATTCAGGAAAGCAACAAACGGTGGGGCCCACGGCCCGTAGTTTGCTCCGGAAAGTACGGCCGAAAGGATATCCACCATGGCGCCAAGGCAGTATCCCTTATGGCTTCCATGTTCGGGGTCGCTGCCCAGGGGCAACAAAGCGCCTCCGTTTTGCACCTCGTTGGCATCTGTGCTTGGTTGGCCTTCTTTTGTTTGCACCCATCCTTTAGGTGCATCAGCTCTTTTTCGTTGTAAAATTTCCAGTTTGCCATTGGCGGCTGTAGTAGTTGCCATATCTGCCACAAAGGCGGGTTCATCACCGGCCGGCACAGCGCAGCAT
Organism: uncultured Bacteroidales bacterium; assembly: GCA_964652315.1. Lineage (GTDB taxonomy): Bacteria > Bacteroidota > Bacteroidia > Bacteroidales > JAAAOM01 > CAZZBU01. The sequence continues at coordinate 11,936 of CAZZBU010000100.1, read as the reverse complement.
ATTGGGTTTGTTCCCAACAACCTGTCTTTAGAGTGGGTGGGGGCCACCAACGGACTTGCATTGGTCATGGCAAAACCTATCATGTCTTGTTCTACCGCCATCAACGCATGATATGCAGCTATTCCGAAATGATTGGAATTGTTTACAGCCACCCATCCGGTACCAACGGCTTTGGCTTTTTCAATGGCCAGTTTCATGGCAAAGGGGCCGGTTATCAGTCCAAGGCCAGCATCTCCATCCAACGTAGCTGTGCCAGGAGTTTCGTGTTCTATGGTAATCTCAGGATTGGCTTTGGCTCTGCCGGCTTCAAGCAAACGGATATATCCGATCAACCGGGCTACGCCATGGGAGTCGATACCCCTTAAATCTGCTGCCAATAGTACATCGCTTGCAAGGGTAGCATTCTCCGGATTAAATCCGAAATGGGTTAAAACCTCAAAAGCAAATTTCCGGAGGGGGGCATATTGAAAATGTGTCATCGCTTTCTTTAAATTTCATGTTTGTTAATCTCGGATGATGGTGGTTGCATTGGCCTGTGCAGTAGGCATAATAAGCATGTCATTGATGGTTACATGCGGTGGGCGTGTTGCGGCAAATAAAATGGCCTCTGCAATATCCTCAGCATACAAAGGTGTAAACCCTTCATAAACACTATCAGCACGTGTGGTGTCCCCTTTAAACCGTACCATGGAAAATTCCGTTTCCACAGCTCCCGGGCAAATGGAAGATACCTTTATATTATGCGGAGCCAGGTCAAGGCGCATGCCTTTGGTTATCCCTTCAACAGCATGCTTGGTGCCACAATATACATTTCCCTTAGGATAACTCTCCTTTCCGGCAATGCTGCCAATATTAATGATATGCCCTTTTTTGCGGGCAACCATAAGCGGACTAACCAGCCTGGTCATATATAATAATCCTTTGACGTTTGTGTCGATCATAGTTTCCCAGTCTTCCACATTTCCCTCATGAATGGGATCAAGCCCGGCAGCCAGTCCTGCATTGTTAATCAAAACATCAATGTTTTGCCATTCCCTGGGAAGGGCTTTAAATGCCTGCTGTGTTTCCTCCATGTTCCGTATATCAAAACTTAATGTTTTTACATCCACCGGATGAGTGGAAGCAATGTCGGTGGCAAGTTTTTCAAGCCTATCATGCCGTCTTCCTGTGAGGATGAGGCGAAATCCGTGCCGCGCAAATAGCAATGCTGTTGCTTCGCCAATGCCGGCTGTAGCTCCGGTTATTAAAGCTATATTGTTCATGATGCTTTTTTTGCAAAAGTAATGGAATTCCTGCGATAATCAATTTCTCATCACCACTATATCCGTTGAATCTATTGTATTTCTATAGCTATGACATCTAATTCTAATTTTATTTTATGTAGGTTTGCCAAAAAAAAAATTCTTTGAAGGTAACACCTTATAATACCAAAGAAAGCAAAAAGCAACAGGTAACCAGAATGTTCGATACCATTGCTCCAAAGTATGATTTACTGAATCATTTACTTTCAGCGGGCATTGACCGGCGATGGCGTAAACAGGCTATTAAACTTCTGGAACCTCATAGTCCAAAAATAATCCTGGATATGGCCTGCGGTACCGGTGATTTTTCTTTCGAAGCTCTTCGATTAAAACCCCGGAACATAGTCGGAGCCGATCTTTCTGAGGAGATGCTGGCTATAGCCAGACAAAAAGCGGTAAAGAAAAAAGTAGCCGATAGCATCACCTTTAAAAAAGCAGATGCCGAACGGCTGCCATTTAAGGTTTCAACCTTTGATGCTGTGATTGTTGCTTTTGGGGTTCGTAATTTTGAACATCTTGAAAAAGGATTAGAAGAGTTTTACCGGGTGCTGGTCCCGGGTGGGCGTGTTGTAATCCTGGAGTTTTCATCGCCTGCGGCTTTCCCGGTGAAACAGCTATACAATTTTTATTTTAAAAACCTCCTGCCCACTATAGGGCGCTTGGTTTCCAAGGATAAAAAGGCTTATTCTTATTTGCCTGAGTCGGTATATCGGTTCCCTCAAGGAGATGCCTTTCTGGAAATATTACAACAGTGTGGATTTCATTCGGTGAGGCAAAAAAAGCTCGGATTTGGAATTTGTAGTATATATTATGGTGAAAAATGAAAGAGAATTAATTCCGAAACAGATTTAGGATGGAAAAACCGGATAAATACTATTTTCGAAAAGGTGCCGTTTTAAGGAGTAAATACCCGGAGAAGCTTATGCCAAAAAGGAGCGTTTTAGTACTTGTTTTAGTTTTATGTACAGGATTTATGGCCTGGGGGCAGCAGCCCAAGGTGAAAAATGATCCTACCTATAATGATCGGCCCATACATTTTGGTTTTACAGTAGGATTGAACATGATGGACTACTCGGTGAGCAATGAGCCCTTTACAAGCCGGGTTAGTGGTGATTCCCTTATTGCCGATGTTCTAAATCCGCAACCAGGCTTTCATGTATCCATGATTTCATCGTTCAAATTAAATCAATATTTTACCTTACGTTTTCTTCCCGGACTGTCATTTGGCCAACGCGACCTGTATTTTTTTAATCTCTCCGATGATAATTCCTTAAACCATACCATGCAAATTGAATCATCCTTTATCGAATTTCCTTGCCTCATTAAATACCGCGCTAAAAGAGTGAACAATTTTGGCCCTTTTATTATTGGTGGGGTAAATTTCAGATACGATATTGCAGCAAAAAGACAATTTGCCGAAGATTCTCAGGTTTATATACGTCCAAAACCTTTTGACATATATTATGAATTTGGAATGGGACTGGATTTTTATTTGCCATATTTCAGGTTTTCTACTGAAATAAAACTATCTGCAGGTTTGTCTGATATCCTTGACCATACCCCGCATGAGGAATACCCACAATATGCGAACGCTATTAACCGGCTTACTTCCAATCTGTTTATGATATCATTCCACTTTGAATAATGCTTGTCAGCGGGAAAAGTTTTGCTGTCTTCTAAATTCAGCACAAATAATGGCATTGGCAATTGAAACATTCAGTGATTCTGCCTTCCCGGATTGATTGTTAAATGTTGGAATGGATATCTTGTGTGTTAAAGTCTGCATTACATGCCCCGTGATTCCTTTTGATTCATTGCCAAGCACGATGATACCATTTTGGGCAAGCCTGGTTGAGTAAATGCTATCGCCGTTTAAAACTGCACCATACACCGGTATATTTAATTTGCTATGCTGGTGTTTCAGCCAGTATGCCAGTTCAGTATAAAAAATATTCACTCTGAAAATAGAACCCATGGTAGCCTGTATTACCTTCGGATTATACACATCTGCAGTTGCAGGAGATGCCACCAGTTGGGTTATTCCAAACCAGTCAGCAGTACGTATTATGGTACCCAGATTGCCGGGATCCTGAATATTGTCCAGCGCCAGTACCAGGTTTTCATTCATTATGGGATGTGTTTGTTTTGGGATCCGGGCAAGGGCCAATACCTGGTTTGGTGTGGTCAGCTGACTGATTCTATTTAAATCTTTTGCCGGTATTTGGGTGAATATATCCCTGTTATGCTTAACAGAGCCAGCAACCTGCCATTCATGGGTATGAAACACCTCCACGACTTCAATTTCGCTTTCAAGCAACTCACGTACCATCTTTACACCTTCAACAACAAATAGTTGGTGTTCTGTACGTTTATTTTTATTTTTCAGGCTGCGAATTAGATTAATTTTGTGCTTCGTTATCATTTGGCACAATTTTTATATATCAAAAGAATTATCTTTGCCGCTTGGACGGGAACAATATTTACTGGATATTCATCGTATTTTTTACATAAACTCGTTGACGAAAATAGTTTTTTTGTTGCAATTGAAGGGGATTAGAGCTAAATATTTAAACAGGCACAATATAGGTGTGCTGTCGGTCTTCATTATACTGTTGTCAGTTGGCTGTAATCCAACGAAATATATTCCTGAGGATGATTACCTTTTGGATAAAGTCAGGATTGAGAAGAAGAAAGATAAGATTAAACCGCAGGAAATAAAATCATATCTGAAACAAAATCCCAACAAACGTATTTTTTGGGTGAAATTTCATCTGGGCCTTTACAACCTTTCGAATCCTGAGAAAGACAGCTGGTTAAATCGATGGTTTCGAAGAATTGGGGAGGCTCCGGTAGTGTATGACGAATTTGCAACTGAAAGAACCACCCATCAATTAAGACAGCTATACATCAATAAGGGATATTATCATGCACAGGTATTCGACACAACCCGCTATAAAAAACGGCAGAAAGCAGAGGTAGTGTATTCCATATATCCGGGAATTCCATACTCTATTCGCAATATCAGTTACCATATTGAAGACACAACACTTGTTCCATACATCTTTGCCGATACGGTAAACTCATTCATTCGACGTGACGACCAGTATGACTTTGACAATTTTCAGGCAGAGCGGGAACGCATGGAAACAAACCTGCGCAACAACGGATTTTACAATTTTGCTAAAGAATTTATATATTTTGAGCTGGACAGCGCTGTAGGAAACCATCAGGTGGATATCATTGTGGGGGTGAAGGGATACCAAATAACCCAGCCTGATGGCGAAACAGTGATTCAGTCCCATCAGCGATATTACATAGATGATATCACTGTTTTTCCTGAGCTTCAGGATGGTGATGAATTAACCGATGAGGCCAGAAAGGCATATTTTGATACTACGTATAACGAAGGAATACGATTTGTCTATACCGGTAATAATTCCATAAAGTCAAATATTCTTGTTAGTAGCATACCCCTTTCTGTTGATTCGATTTACCGTGAAATGAATGAGCAAAACACCTACAAAAATCTTTCAGCTCTTAGAATGTTCCGGTATGTTAATATTGATTTTCTTGAAAAGGATACCCCGGATAGCTCCGGATATCGACCGCTTTCGGGAATTGTAACACTGGTACCACAAAAAAAACAATCTTATTCTATTGCCGGTGAATTTACCAACTCAGGAGGTAACTTTGGCCTTGGAATAAATTTTAATTTTCAGCATCGGAATACGTTCAAAGGAGCTGAAATATTTACCATTGGGTTTAATGGTTCCAATGAATGGATTGAAAATCCCGCTTATGCTGATGGTCAGGCCAGAAAAAGGTATCAGAGTTATGTGGATTTCGGAACCGAAGCCAGCCTGTCGATTCCTAAATTTTTGCTTCCGTTCCCATGGCAGAAATTCAGAATGAAAAACAACCCAAAAACCATGTTTTCTCTAGGTTACCAGTTTCAGGATCGACCTATTTACAAGGCCAGCATTACCAATGCCCGGATAGGTTACAACTGGCAATCGAGCCGGTATCTTACACATATTGTCAATCCAATAGACGTCAATTCTGTTAATTCTGACCTGTCGCAAAGCTTTATCGATCGCAACAGATCGAATATTGCCCTGCTTAATAGCTTTAGGACCCATTTTGTAGCTGTAACCAATTACTCATTGATCTTTAACAATCAGCTTATTGGTACGAAAAACCTTAACTATACCTTTTTCAGATTAAACCTTGAAACAGCAGGAAATATTCTTACAGGTTTTAATAATGTCTTTGATGCTCCGCGAAACGATCAGGGGAAATATGAAGTGTTTGGGATGCAATATGCACAGTACGCTAAAACTGATTTTGATTTGCGGCAGTCTTTTCAGGTCACTGAAGAAAATAATCTTGTTTACCGGTTATTTGCCGGTGTAGGTTACCCTTATAAAAATTCAGATGGGGTACCCTTCGAAAGACAATACTATGCCGGAGGGGCCAACAGCATAAGAGCCTGGAGGGTGTGGTCCTTAGGGCCTGGCTCATATTCCGGGAATGACAGCCTCTATTATCAGACCGCAGATATTAAACTCGAAACAAATCTTGAATATAGGTTTGATATGTTTTGGCAGCTCGAAGGAGCCTTTTTCCTTGACGTTGGAAATATCTGGTCTGTGGTCGATGAAAGCATTGATAAAAGGGCAGGAGCACAATTCAAACTCGATAAGTTTTACCGCGATTTAGCTGTAGGTTCAGGCTTCGGGGCCCGTTTCGACTTTTCTTTTATCCTTTTACGACTCGATTTGGGAATGAAATTACGGGATCCGGCACTTGAGGGTACCAACAAGTGGATTTTTAATAATCCGGATTTCCGTAAAGATATACTTTCCCTGCAAATCGGAATAGGATATCCATTCTAAAACTTCCCGGCATGATAGTCGATTCCGCCAAAGCGGCCCAAAGGACATCCTGAATTATTTCTCAAATCATTTCAATTGTAAGGTTTCAAACCTAAATTTGTGATTTATTTTTATAAATTTGCGGAGCTTTATATGAGGTTAATCATTGTTAAACACCAAAAAAATATAAAATGAAAGTTCTTGACAAAGTAAAGCCAGGTGTCGTAACTGGTAAGGATGTTCAGGCTGTTTTTGAAATAGCCAAAGCAGGGGAATTTGCTTTACCTGCCGTAAATGTTGTAAATACAAATTCTGTTAATGCTGTTATTGAAGCAGCTAAAGATGTAAATTCACCAGTTATCATTCAGTTTTCTAATGGTGGTGCTGTATTTTATGCCGGTAAAGGTGCTCCAAATGAAAACCATAGCGCTGCAATTGCAGGAGCTATATCCGGAGCAAAACACGTACATGCCATGGCTGAGCTCTACGGTGTACCCGTGATTTTGCATACAGACCATGCGGCTAAAAAACTATTGCCATGGATTGATGGTTTGCTTGAAGCAGGTGAAAAGCATTTTGAGCAGTATGGAAAACCTTTATTCAGCTCACACATGCTTGACTTATCAGAAGAACCGCTTGAAGAAAATATCGGGATCTGCAAAAAATATCTTGAGCGCATGAGCAAAATAGGCATGACACTGGAAATTGAGCTTGGCGTAACTGGTGGTGAAGAAGATGGCGTGGATAACACAGATATTGACAATGCACTGTTATATACCCAGCCTGAAGAAGTAGCTTATGCTTATGAAGAATTATTGAAGGTAAGCCCGAACTTTACTGTTGCTGCTTCCTTTGGTAATGTGCACGGCGTATATAAACCTGGTAATGTAAAGCTTACTCCGGTTATATTAAAGAATTCACAGGAATTTATCAAACAGAAATTCAACACCGGTGACAAACCTGTAAATTTTGTATTCCACGGTGGTTCAGGTTCTTCCCGTGAAGAAATCCGGGAAGCAATCGGCTATGGAGTAATAAAAATGAATATTGATACCGATACGCAATGGGCATTCTGGGATGGCGTAAGAAAATATGAGGCTGCCAATCGCGATTACCTCCAGGGACAGATTGGTAACCCAGAGGGCGAAGATAAGCCGAATAAGAAAAAATATGATCCCCGGGTATGGCTGAGAGAAGGCGAAAAGTCGATGATTGCACGTCTTAAAGGAGCATTCGAGGATCTTAATTGTATGGATAAAAACTAAAGATAGTTATACAAGTAATAATTTGTGAACCTTCAGGATTTTTCCTGAAGGTTTTTTTTAAAGGTTAATTGTTGTAATAAAAATCTCTCCCTGATATGGCGAATATAAGTGGAAACCGAGACTTATTTGGCAGTAAGTTTGGCATCATAGCAGCAGCTGCCGGTTCAGCAATTGGTTTGGGTAATATTTGGCGGTTCCCTTATGTATTGGGCCAGAATGGGGGAGCAGCATTTCTGTTGCTATACCTGTTTTTTATTTTTGCCATTGGCATCCCTGTTATGTTATCGGAGTTTGTCATTGGGCGTCATTCACAAAGCAATCCCTATCAGGCTTTTAAAACATTAAAACCCGGAAAAAAATGGTATCTGATTGGTGTAATGGGCATTGCCGCAGCTTTTATGATATCTGCTTTTTATGGTGCTGCAGCAGGGTGGACCATAGAATACCTCGTTAAAGCTGTAACCAACCAATTTGCTGGTTCTTCGCCGGTACAGTTCGAAAACGAGTTTTACAATTTTCGTGACAGCAGTCTCCGGGCAGTTTTATGGCAGGTACTTTTTATGATTCTTACTGCAAGCATTGTGTTGGCCGGTGTAAAGAAAGGCATCGAAAAGTATACGAAAATCCTGATGCCTTTGCTGCTTGTTATAATTATCGTTCTTAATATTAAGGCATTATCTCTTCCGGGGGCAGGAGAGGGACTTAAATTTCTTTTTCAACCCGATTTCTCAAAAATCACTACACGTACAATTCTTGATGCACTGGGACAGGCTTTTTTCTCCCTGAGTATTGGTATGGGTACACTTATTACCTATGGTTCTTACATCAGTAAAAAGGATAATCTGGCCAATAGTGCTGTTATCGTTTCAATGGCCGACACTGCCATAGCCATCCTCGCCGGTATTGCTATCTTTCCGGCTGTATTTGCTTTTAACATCGCACCTGGTGCGGGCGAGGGGCTGGTATTCATTACACTGCCAAACATTTTTCAGCAAATGACCGGCGGATATTTTTTCTCTGTGCTGTTCTTTTTGCTTTTAACTGTTGCAGCGCTTACTTCATCAATTTCTATCATGGAGGTTGTGGTGGCTTTTATGGTTGAAAATCTAAATATGACGCGAACTAACGCTACCATCTTTACCACCATAGGGATTTCTTATCTGGGTACCTTATGTGCCATGAGTTGGGGAGGATTTAAAGACTTTCAAATCGGACAGTTTAATTTTTTCAGTCTCCTCGATTTTACATCTTCCAGCATTCTGCTCCCGCTCGGCGGTATGTTCATTGCCTTATTTGTAGGGTGGTTCTTTCCTAAAAAACATGTGATTGAAGAATTAACCAATCGGGGAGAATTAAAAGCAGGGTATCAAAGAATTTTCTTTTTCCTTTTAAAATTTGTTGCCCCCTGGGCAATTGCCCTTGTTTTCCTGCGCGGGGTTGGCTTTCTTAATTTTTAAGCCTGCATTTAGCCCGTCAGGGTTGATTTATGCAGTTTTTTTATATTTGCTGTATAAACTCAGGCAATATGTTTAAACAACCTTTTAAAGAATACTTTTCATTTTCGGCTTCCGAAAGGAACGCTATTTTAATCATTTCTTTTCTTATTCTGCTGGTGGTTTTTTACCGGATTACTCAGCCGGATAACAAAAATGAAAATACCGGATCACTGGAAGTAACAATGCTGGAATTTGATGAGGAAGTAAGGACAAAAAAATCAAGGGCTAACGTTTACAATCCTGGAATCATCGAAGAAAATCTGTCAATGTTTAATCCAAATACCATGACGGATTCACAATGGCAAAATCTCGGACTCCGGAATTATCAAATTGAAAACATCAGCAACTACCTGGCAAAGGTTGGGAAATTCAGAAATAAAGAGGATTTTAAATCATTATATACCATTTCAGATGAAGAATATGAAAGGCTTGAACCTTTTTTGATATTTGAAAAAAAGGATGTGTTAACTGCTGATGTTTCTCCTGGTACAGAAGAAACTTCCATCCATCATTTCATTGATAAACCTTCCCGGGCAAAGTCACTTAACATTGAATTAAACAGGGCAGAGCCTGGCGATTTGGAGTTGTTACCCGGAATCGGTCCGGTATTTTCTAAAAGAATTAAAAAATACCAACAGCTCCTTGGTGGTTTTGTGGATGTAAGGCAATTAAACGAAGTATATGGCCTTGACTCAACCACAGTAGAAAGAATAAAACCCTATCTTTGGATTGATACCTCTGCAGTGAAAAAATTAGTTGTTAACCAGGCATCCACAAATGAGTTATCCAAACATCCTTATTTGAATCATTACGAAGCGAGTGGGATTGTTACTTTTAGAGAGTATAAAAAGATTGATTCTCTGGAAGAATTGTTACATGAAAAAATCCTCCCATTGGAAACCTACAATAAAATCAGGCATTATCTCGAATAGATGCTTTTTTAAGAAATTTTAACATTGATTTCTTATTAATTTTTCCCTAAAAATGTCTATATTTATGCTAGCTCCTTGGAATAAAAATCGCTTTCTTAAATTGAGGTAACCGATTGTTTGACAGGATTAAATGTTTTTTAATAGGCATATAAATACAGTTTTCATTAAAAAGCAGGTTCATTGGTTTGGATAATTATTTTTTATTAATATCTTTGCCGTCCGAAAAAACAAAGAAAATGATTATTGTACCAATTAAAGAAGGCGAAAATATTGAAAGAGCTTTAAAAAAGTTCAAAAGAAAATTTGAAAAAACTGGTGTAATCAGAGAGTTACGTGAAAGACAGGCGTATAAAAAGCCATCTGAATCCAGAAGGCAGCAGATAATTCACGCCCGCTACGTGCAACAATTGCAGCAGCAAGAAGACTAAGATTATTCCGGGGAGCTATGTATTGTAATATAATACTGATGTTCCTTTATGGATACTATCTTAGCTTTTATAAATAGTTTAGAATACGAAAAAAGATATTCGAAAAACACAATAATTTCCTATCAAAATGATTTGAATCAATTCAAATCATTTTGTGCCGGAAATGAAACAATCCCAAAAGATGCAGCACCCATGCTAATCAGAGCCTGGGTAGTTTCTCTTTTTGACACCCACACAAGGCGCACCATTCTCCGGAAGCTTTCATCATTAAAATCTTATTATAAATTCCTGTTACGTCAGGGGGTTATTCAGCAAAATCCCCTGGATAAAGTGCTTTATCCAAAAACCGGCAAACGTATACCTGAATTTGTCGACCAACCTGCCATAGATTTTCTGTTGGATCATCCGCCTCTTACTGATGGATTTTCAGGGATTCGTAATCAGTTAATTGTGAAGCTTCTTTATTTCACAGGGATTCGCTTAAATGAGCTAATCAATCTGAAAAACCGGGATATTAACCTGCCTTCAGCTACCATCAAAGTGCTTGGCAAAAGAAACAAAGAGCGTATCATCCCGGTTTCTCCAGATTTTATTCGTGAACTGGAGGAGTTTATCAACCTCAAGGCTCTGGAATTTGGAGCAGCATCCCAGCCCTGGTTTTTTGTAACAGACAAAGGCAACAAATTGTATCCAAAACTTGTTTACCGGGTAGTGAATAGTTATTTGAATCTGGTTACCACAAAAACAAAAAAGAGCCCGCATGTTTTAAGACATACATTTGCAACACATCTGTTGAATAATGGCGCTGAACTTACGGCTATTAAAGAATTGCTGGGGCATTCAAATCTATCGGCAACACAGGTGTATACACATACTACTTTTAAGAAACTGAAATCGATTTATAAACAAGCCCATCCAAGGGCATAAATAATGGAGGTGAATTATGAACATAAGGATTAATTCAGTTAGATTTAACGCCACAAGCCGGCTGGAATCATTTGTGAACTCAAAAGTTAAGAAATTGGCTCAGTATTATGAAGGAATTATTGGTGCTGAAGTTTTTCTGCGTGTGGACAACAATCAGACAGAAGAGAATAAAATTACAGAGATAAAAATCGAATTACCAGGCAATGAACTTTTCGCTAAAAAACAAAGCAAAAGTTTTGAAGAATCAACCGACAGTGCATGCGACGCTCTCCGTCGACAAATCACAAAACATAAGGGGAAAGTGCGTGGTGTGTAAAAATCACAAAAATTTCACCAAATATTTTTTGTTATAAAATATTTATTCATACATTTGCGAACCGATTTTGAGAGCTAAGCTTTCAAAGTCGGTGTTCTTTGTAAGGCCGATGTAGCTCAGTTGGTCAGAGCAGCTGATTTGTAATCAGCAGGTCGGGGGTTCGACTCCCTCCATCGGCTCATTTGTGGTTCGTAGTTTTGCATGGTTTTTTTTATCATGAGTTGGTGCCCCAATTTTGTTTTGTACATTAAACGAAAAAACAACATAAAAAGTTCTGAAAATATTGATTATTACATTAACTGAATTTTAGTTGATGTTTCACAAGGGGAGATACCAAAGTGGCCAACTGGGGCAGACTGTAAATCTGCTGTCGTATGACTTCGGAGGTTCGAATCCT